>CAIXHZ010000034.1 GCA_903919375.1 uncultured Actinomycetes bacterium
CTGGAGTACGAAAAGGCCTATGGCGCTGGCTTTGAAGATATGGAACGTCGCGTTCCGGATATCTCCAAGATGGAGCGCACTGTGGGCTGGGTTCCGACCCGCGATTTGGCAACGATCATTGGCGATATCGCCACCGAGATGCGTAAGTAGTTTTATCGTGGCCGCTGGCTATCGATTCGCCCCTCCCGCTCGGTAACCTCCAGTTAATTCTCAGGAAAGTAGGGTGTGATCGCACCATGGTGGTCAGCAAAAAAGTAGGCAGACGACTGGGCGCCGATTGGGCAGCCATCGTTCTCGGCCTTGGCTTGGGGCTGACCGCCGCTATCTATCTCGAATCGACCACTCGATCCGACTGGAGTTCGGTCTACGCAATCATTTCGGCGCTCTCGCGTATCTGCGCCCTGCTGGGCTCCTATCTCGCACTGGTGGGCTTGGTCTTAGTCTCCCGCATTTCGTGGGTCGAGAAATCAGTGGGCCATGATCGCCTCGTTATTTGGCATCGCAAACTTGGTCCGTATTCACTTTATTTAATTACTTTCCACGTCCTACTCGTCACCATTGGATATGCCGGCACCGATCGCAAGATGCTCGGAGTGGAGCTTTATAAGGTCGTGGTGGGCTATCCCTGGATGCTTCCTGGATTTGTCGCCTTCATCTTCTTAACTGCCGCCGGCGTCACTTCATACAAGAAGGCTCGCGCCAAGATGTCTTATGAGACCTGGTGGACTATCCACTTGTATACCTACTTGGGTATCGCACTCTCTTTTATGCACCAAGTTCTTACTGGCCCGATGTTTATCGGCCACCCACTCAATAAGGCCTATTGGACCGGGCTCTATATTGGTGCCGGACTCATCGTCCTACTCTGGCGCATCATCATTCCCTTTGCACGATCACTTCGTCACAATCTCAAGATCGAAGATATTGTTCTCGAAGGCCCCGGTGTATTTTCAATCGTGATGCGTGGCCGCAAACTCAATCAGCTCGGCGCGCAAGGCGGGCAGTTCTTCAATTGGCGCTTCTTGCAGCGAGGTAACTGGTGGATGTCACATCCATATTCCCTTTCTGCAGCACCTACCGATGATTACATGCGCGTGACCGTAAAAGAACTCGGCGATCATTCGTCGCAAGTAAAGCGCTTTAAGCCCGGTACCCGCGTGGTCTTTGAGGGACCATACGGAACATTTGTGGCTGCTAAATCCCAGCGCCCCCATGTGGTCTTGATTGGTGGCGGTGTGGGAATTACACCACTTCGCGCGCTCATGGAAGAGATTGATCCTGAGAAGAATATCGATGTACTTTTCCGCGCCTCTACAGAAGAAGATTTAGTACTCCGCAAAGAACTCGATCAATTGGCCGACGCCACTGGTTCGCGCGTGCACTACCTTGTAGGTAATCGCAAGCAGCATCCCATGAACGCTGATTACATTTCACAGTTTGTTCCGCGCTTTAAGGACTCCGATGTCTATGTCTGCGGCCCCACTCCGCTCGTAGATGCGGTGCGCGAAGCCTGTCTAGAAGCGGGCATCCCTAAAAATCGCTTCCATGATGAAGCCTTTGAATTTCATGCGGTTTAAAGAGAACGAGGAGAAGTTATGAAACGTGGCATATTAATCGGTGTCGGCACACTCGGGGGCCTGGGCGCAGTTATGGCAATTACGCCACCACAGTTCGGAACTGGCGTCGGCACACTCGGCGGACTCTCTGGGAAAACTTTGGGTGGCGGATCAACTGCTCCTGCAACAACGTCAACCCCAGCTCCACAAGCAACTGTGAGCGGCGGCGGTGGCGAAGATGATGGTGCACGTGGCAGCGCTACCAAAATCCCAACGACTACCCCTACTACTTCTGCGAAATCTACGGCAGCAAAGAAAGCTGCTGCTAAGAAAGCGGCGGCGGCTAAAAAAGCGGCAGCTGCAGCAGCGGCCGGTACTAAATCTTCCAGTGCAACATCGGCGCCTGCGCCTACCCCAACTAAGGCGGCCACGGCGGGTGCAAACGGCACCTTCGATGGCGCAGTAGCACAAACTCAATTTGGACCAGTTCAAGTTCAGATCACTGTGGTTAATGGCAAGATCACTAACGCAGTGGGACTCACTTACCCTATGAGCAGTGGTCGCGATCGCTCCATCAATCAGCAAGCAATTCCACTTTTGATTCAAGAGACGCTCGCTGCGAACTCGTCGAATATCCAAGGCGTCGGCGGCGCCTCCTATACCTCCTACGGTTGGTATCAATCTTTGCAATCTGCTCTTGCCAAGGCGGGCATGAAGTAAATCGGGTAACCGAATGCGGATATCTCAATGACCAATAAGAGTGCACGTACTCATGCCGAGATAGAGGTCTGGGGCACAATCATCTTTATTGATTGTGCTGGCGCGCCAGATATTAAATTGCAGGGCGGGATCGCCGAAGTAACGGAGTATTTCCATCACATCGATCGGCTCTTCTCGACCTACAAATTAGATTCCGAAGTATCGCGTCTTCGTCGGGGTGAGATGGAGATCGAAGAGGCGTCGCCCGAAGTCCAAGAAGTCTGGGATAAATGTTTGGCAGCGCTGGAACTCACTGATGGTTCATTTGATCCGTGGTGCGTTGAAGGTGGCTTTGATCCATCAGGTTATGTAAAAGGTTGGGCAGCAGATCGCGCCGTTGCGATTCTGAAAAAGTGCGGTGCTACAAGCGTGCAAGTAAATGCCGCTGGCGATTTATCGCTGGCTGGCGGGTTTGAAGGTGGGCCTTGGTCGATTGGAATTCGCAGCCCCGATGATGCCCACACGGTGGTGAAAGTCTTTGAGATTACCGACGGCGCCATTGCAACATCTGGCACCTATGAAAAGGGTTCGCATATCAAAGACCCCGAAACCAATTTGATTGCGATTGGTGCTCGTAGCGCAACTGTTCTGGGACCCGATGGCGGGCTATGTGAGGCGCTAGCAACGGCTCTGATTGTTGCCGGGCAAGATGGCGCGCATTGGTTTGGGAAACCCGAATTAGCTGGCTATCAGGCTTGGGTGATCAATCGCCACGAAGAGACCGCCTGGGGCATCGATTCGGCAGCCTTTTCGGCTCACGAAGATAGTTCTGAAGGATAAGTAACTCTCAGCAACTTAACAGGGAAAAGTAGACCTATCACCCAGCAACTCCTTCTAACCTTGCCGCATGAACAAAGCCCGCGCGCGCATCACAGCAATTAATCTCGTTTTGGCACTTGTCGTTGTAGGAATCGGATGGTGGGGCTGGTCCGCACTTCATCCTGCCGCAGCGAAAGTCACGACGACCAATACCACCGTTTCACTCGCCGATGTGACATCTACTGTCTCTGCTTCCGGCACAGTGATCAGTCCCGGTGATATCGGTGTCTCGCCGCAAAACTCGGGACAGATTACGGCGATCAAAGTCAAAGTGGGAGATTCGGTCCGCGCGGGTCAATTATTAGCCACACTCGATAGCTCATCACAACTCAACGCTCTCAACCAGGCAAAGTCGGCGCTGCAGACAGCGCAGATTCAGTATTCACAATCAGCGGCATCACTTTCAACTGCAAAGGACAATGCAGTGCAGAACGCTTCCTCCTATCAGAGCGCAATCGATAACGCGAAGAAGGCACTGGCTGATGCAAATACCAACGAGCCACTCAAGCAAGCTGGTTATCAATTCACTGTCGATAACGCCAAAGCGTCGAGTGATCAAGCTCAAAAAGTTTATGATTCTTACTCAAGTTTTTATGGTCCATCTGGATTCACACTTGCTTATTGCGCATCGCTGATTAATATCAATGCCAACTGCACCACTCTCTATAACGATTACAACTCTTGGCAGAGCGCGCTTAAGTCTTATAACAACGCAGTATCTAGCCAGACCATTAGCCTCAACAACGATGCCAGCTCGATTGCAAATCTCACCACTGCGATCACCACTGCTCAGACAGCGCAGACCCAAGGCGGCAAAAAAGATCAGCAAGCAATCGTCTCAGCCCAGGCATCCTTCGACTTATTACGCGCGCAGCTCGGCGTCAATGTCGATTCACCAACCGCTGCTGATTTCTCGGTTGCTCAAGCATCTCTTGCTTTGGCACAAAAGAATTACGACAACACCTTTATCAAAGCTCCAGTTTCAGGCACTGTCGCCTCTATTACTGGCGTAGTAGGCACCAATGCCACTACCCAATCTTCATCAACCGTGGGTTCGGTAACTGGCTTTATTGTGCTCACCGACGTTTCCGGCCTAGAAGTAAAGGCCAGTTTCTCTGAGGCAGATGCCGCAAAGTTAATTGTTGGCCAAGTGGCTAATTACACTTTCTCAGCGCTCTCTAGCGCTAGTGCCTCAGGCAAGTTGATCTCGATCGATCCACTGCCTACAACCTCTAGTGGCGCAACTTCCTACACTGCTTACTTCTCTATTGATGGCACAGTTGATGGCCTTAAGCCCGGAATGTCAGTGACGCCGACTGTTGTGATTGGCGCTGCATACAACGTACTCTCGGTTGCTTCACAAGCTGTGACCATCCGTGGAACGAGTGCCTCAGTAAATGTCATCACCACCAAGAATGGTGTCGAGACAACTACTCGCACGCCAGTTGTAGTGGGGCTCCAGGGAGATTCACTCGATCAAATTATTTCCGGTGTTAAAGCCGGCGACAAAGTCGTCCTACGAACAATCACCAGCTCAACGAGTTCTAACGGCTTCCCAGCAGTGGGTGGTGCAACTGGCACACTCGGCGGCGGTGGGGCTGTTCCTGGTGGCGCTGGTGGTGGCCGTGGTGGCGCTGGCGGGTTCGGCGGATAATGCCTAACTCTTCTTCGATCGTCATCGACGTCCAGAACGCTGTTAAGCAATATGGTTCAGGTGACTCATCAATCTTCGCGCTCAACGATGTCTCGTTGCAGATCGAAGCTGGGGATTATGTGGCGATCATGGGACCGTCGGGTTCTGGTAAATCCACACTCATGAACATTATGGGCGCACTCGACAATCTCACCGAAGGTCGCTATTTTCTCGACGGCATCGAAGTCTCTGCTATGGATGAGAACGCGCTCTCGGTTGTTCGTGGTCGTAAAATTGGGTTTATCTTTCAATCCTTTAATCTCATTCCTCGCACCACTGCCATTGCTAATGTCGAGCTGCCGCTGGCCTACCAAGGAATCAAGCCAGCTGAGCGCAAACTCCGTGCCACGAAGGCACTGGAAGTCGTAGGGCTAGCCGATCGCATGAGCCACGAACCCACAGAGCTCTCGGGCGGTCAACAACAACGTGTGGCAGTTGCTCGCGCTCTAGTGACTCGCCCGGCCCTGTTGCTGGCAGATGAACCGACCGGTGCGCTCGACTCAAAATCCACCGCTGATCTCCTTGACCTCTTCGATCAGATTAATAAAGCTGGCCGTACCGTGGTCGTCATTACTCACGAAGATGACGTGGGTGCCCGCGCCAAGCGCGTGGTGCGTATGCGCGATGGCAAAATTATTAGCGATACCCGGCAGCGAGGATTACATCGATGAATATTCTAGAGATTATTCGCTTCGCACTTCGGGGCCTTACTATTAACAAATTGCGCACTGGACTAACGACGCTCGGAATAATGATCGGCGTAATGTCAGTCATCATTTTGATTGCAGTGGGAAATGGTTCAGCCAAAGCTGTCCAATCATCACTCGATCGACTCGGAACTAACTCCATTCAAGTTCGCAGCAGCGGTGGCGGGTTTGGTGGCGCACGTGCGCGAGCCGCTTCCACCAATATCAAACCAATCACCGTGGCTGATGCCAATGCACTCGTGGATCCGATTCAAGCTCCGGATATCAAGCAAGTCGCTCCGATGGTCACTTCCAACGCTACTTGCGTTAATGGCTCATCAACTTCGACGCCTTCAACCTTTGTGGGAACAACTCCGGCTTACTTTGAAGCTTCAAATACTCCTATCTCCAAAGGTGCCTACTTCACCACCGATGATGTGACGCAAGGCCGTCGCTTTGCCATTATTGGAAATACAACTGCGACCGAACTCTTCGGTACTGACGATCCACTTAATCAAACAATTCGTTGCGGTGGAATTCAATTCACCATTATTGGCGTTACTGCCACCAAGGGCTCAAGCGGATTTCAAGATGGTGACTCGCTCTTTATCGCTCCCATTACGGCAATTCAGAGTTCGCTTACTGGCTATGGTTCGCTCTCTACAATCTTGGTTGAGGCAAAGACATCCGTGGGTACGACCAATGCTCAGACCGAAATCGAAACGATTTTGGATGCTCGCCATAAAGTAAAGAACGCCAATAGCCGTGACTATCGCCTCTTTAATCAGGCGCAGTTGCTGGCAACATCTAGTTCTTCCAGTTCAGTATTTACCGTTCTCCTAGGCGCAGTCGCTGGAATTTCATTACTCGTAGGCGGCATCGGTATTACCAACATCATGTTGGTCACCGTTATTGAGCGAACTCGAGAGATCGGTATTCGTAAAGCGATCGGCGCTCCCAAGGGAATCATCCTCGCTCAATTCTTAATTGAGGCCACAATCCTGTCGCTAGTCGGTGGTCTCTTGGGGGTCATCGGTGGCTTTATCGGATCACACTTCACCATTGTTGGCGTGAAGCCCATCATCGTTCCATCATCAGTTCTCTTGGCTTTCGGAGTGAGCATCATCATTGGTGTCTTCTTCGGTGGCTATCCAGCAAGCAGAGCGGCAAAACTACGACCAATCGAGGCACTTCGTCATGAATAATCCCAACGAGTTCGATCTCTTTGCAGCTCCTGAAGAAGATAATCTTCACGAGCAATTAGCAAAAGGAAATTTTGAGTGGAGCAATAAGACCACTCGCATTCTTGGCGTGCTTGTCGTACTAGTCGGAACGCTCTCACTGGGCGCTTGGTATGGCCATCACTCTGCCGCCTCCTCCGCTACACCTAATATCTCAGCACTGCGCAGCGCATTTGGTGCTCGCGCAGGTGCGGCAGGTGGCTTCGGTGGCGCAGCCGGTTTTAGCGGTGGTGCCAGTGGTGCCAGTGGTTTTGCTGGTGGAGCCGGAGGCTTTGGCACATCGGCTGCCGGAAATATTTCTAAGATATCTGGCAACACCGTAACCATCACCGTCACTGATCCATCATCACTCAAAGCGGGCGATACCGTCACAGTGCGCGTGCGTCCTGCTGGCGTTGGCGGAGCGGGTGGACCTGGCGCTGCACCTGGAGCGCTGCCCGGCGCATCGAGCAGTTCTAGTTCCTCTAGTTCCTCACAATCTTCGGGCGGTTCTAAATCTTCTAGCGGGTCGAAACCATCCGGCACCTCAACTCCAAAGCCATCGGTCAGTGGTAGCCCAG
>CAIXHZ010000035.1 GCA_903919375.1 uncultured Actinomycetes bacterium
CCTTCGACTTCTCTGCACTATTAATTATGCTTCTTCGAGTAATTGCCATAGCCAGAGGAAAGCGCAACGCTTCAAATGTCAGGCAGATGGTCCACGGCCCGGTAAATACTCACCATAAAGTGATTTTTTAGGAGGTGAGTAGCGAATCTCCATCACGATACGTAATTAGGCGCATGGCAGCTGGAGCGCATGTCATATGGCCATAAATCTGCTTGTAACCGGAATTCACATGTAAAAGGAGTTATCAACTCTCTCAATCCACTGATTCCTCGCCTCGCCTGGCACTCTCATAATCAATCGGACTTTCAACGAACTTTGGATATGTCGTCGCATTTGTGGATCCTCATATCGGAGTAAGAATTTCTCTTCCACTCTTTCGACCGCCCGTCGACATCCAACTTCATCTCCTTGATAGAGAATCCAATACCCGTATTCGGTCATGCGAGCAAAGCAATCGAGCGGTCTTATCGAGCTGTGAATAGATTGTGCTAAGTTCATCACGTCTTCAGATGAAGCCGAAGCAGGCAACCGAATCACCGCAACGCCAATGTGGGTGAAGAGAATTTCATCTTTCAATTCTTCCCCGGGATTAGATTTCAGATTTACCTCTCCGTTGATTTTGGATATAGCCCGCCAATTTTTTCGGTCTTCATCCATCACATACCTAGTCAGGTTGACAAGGAACTGCGTCGGAGTTGCTGTTCGCGTAAACGTTTCTTGGCTTCCTGAAATTTCATATGGGACTCGAATTCGCGCTGACTTATGCTTCTCCAACACCTCTCGCCTCCTATTTGAATAAATGTCTACAGCAAGGCTAATAGGCAAGGAGTAGGCGGTGGTTCAATTCAAGAATTCTGCTCGGCGAAAAACCTAGCGTGCTCGTTTCTTGTAGTATTAGCGAACTCACTGTGAGAAAACCTTGTACTGAAAGGTCTTGACACCGATGCCACTCTCCGAATCCCGCTTTTTCTTAGCTCGCACCTGGGCTATTCGACTGCTGCGCGTTGAGTCGGCCATTCTTCTGACTATTGCTCTCTATATGGTTTATCGCGGCATCACCGACACGGTTCATGATCTCGGTGCTTATGCTGGAGTGATCATCTTCGCGTTGCTTGGCGCCGTTGGTCTTTTCATCGCTTCTCGAGGCTTTGCTCAAGGCAAAGCATATGGACGTGCACCAGCAGTACTTGCTAATGGCATCGCGATGGGCGTTGCTTATTTCATGGTGAGCGGTAGCTTCTATGTAGGTGCGATTCCACTCTTTATTATGGCTGCAACTACTTTTGTAGCCTCACTATTTGGGTATCGCGAGTAATACTTTTCTTTTAGCGCCTATGGTTCTTTTCCATTAGCGCAAGTAGAACGTTTCTGCTAGTTCGAATAGTCATTATCAATCAATAAACTTCTTACCATTCCACAATCTTTTCATCTTCCCAGAACAAACCTGTCTTACTCTTCTTCGGGTCATCACTCGTTAGATCAAATTCACGATTGGCTAGCCAGATTGCACAAGCTGCGCCTTCGGCGGCAGAGCGGGGTGCATCAGCTCCGCCCATATCGGTCCGTGAATGGTTAGGGCAGATTGCATCAACCAAGAATCCGCGAGCGCCATGGTTTGTTTCATGGGCAAGATTTCGTACCAGTGCATTTACTCCAGCTTTGCTAATGCGATACGGCGCAAGACCCCCAGCATTCCCCGGACCAGACATGCGACCAAGGCAAGCGGTAAAGATAACAACCCGACCTTTACGTTCCTCTGCCATTGGGGCGGCCAAGGTATTTACTAAGATAAATACTGAATCCAGATTAATTGCCATGACTCGACGCCACTCTTCAGTGGTGGTGCGCAGAGTTTTCGACATCTTCTCGCTCATAACTCCATGAGCAAGGACCAGCACATCGGGAGTTCCGTAGGTTGAAAGAATCTCGGTAGCTGTTGTTCGGGTCGCAGCGAGATCTTCGAAATCAACAGTGCGATATTCGCACCCAAGTTCAGCTGCCGTTGCCGCGGCGCGGGCTAGATCTTTGCTGACGATTACAACTCGATCCCCTTGAGCCACAAGCGCTTTTGCAACTTCATAACCCAGACCGCGCGATCCGCCGGTGACAACTGCGAGACGAGTAGTGCTCATGGACGATCTCCAATGGTGAGTGGATCTATGGACAAAATAATGGCCTCAGGGTTAGTCGGCCAAGCCTAGGTTCTTCAGGCTCTCATTGCCCGTCCATCACCTCCGTGAGACAGCCAGCCCGCTCGATTTCTCTCTATATCGGCCTTTTTTTGGGGCGGGGGTCACACCCATCTCTCAGGAGAGGGGGATGAGGCTCCCAGTGATAACGAATAGACTTGAGCCATTCAGTAGGAACGCGCGAGCGCCCCACAGAGAATCGGAGCAGAGCCAGTGTCGGCAACAGGATCTAATACTCCTGCAAACCACTTCGGCGGATCATTCGGTCCCAACGAGTGGCTAGTTGCAGAGATGTATGACCGTTACTTGGTCGATCCTTCTTCCGTTGATAAAGCCTGGTGGGATTTCTTTGCCGATTATTCGCCCATCATTTCTGGCGGAAATTCCTCACCGTTAGCCGGAAGTAGCGCCGGAACAAAACCAACACTTCCAGCTTTAGCCGATGCACCTAAGGGTGGAACTCCCCCGCTTCCTAAATCCGCAACTAGTCAAACTTCTCCCGCACCCGCAGCAAGTCAAACTTCTGCTCCGGCTTCATCACCGGCTCCAGCCGCACCATCAACTCCAGCGCCAACAACGCCTTCATCCATCACAATTCCCATAGCAACACCCGCACCAACCACACCTCCACCCGCACCACAAGTCACAGAGACGGTTACACCTGCCATGACACAACCACAGAATCCGACGCCACTTCCAGCTGATCCAGTGGTGAAACCAATTCCAACATTGGTCACACCTTCTGCATCAACACTGGAGCCGATTCGTGGTGTATCTGCTCGTGTTGTCCAGGCGATGGAAGCATCTCTCACCGTTCCAACCGCAACATCGGTCCGCGCAATTCCTGCAAAACTGATGATCGACAATCGCACCGTCATCAATAACCATCTCAAGCGCGGTCGCGGTGGCAAAGTTTCCTTTACACACATCATTGGCTACGCCATGGTTAAGGCGATTCGCCAGATGCCAGAGATGAATGCCTTCTTTGGTCAGATCGATGGCAAGCCAGCAGTTGGACGTCCCGAGCACATCAACTTAGGTATCGCTATTGACTTGGCAAAACCCGATGGCACCCGCCAACTTCTCGTTCCATCAATTAAGGGCTGCGAAGATCTCGACTTTGCTCAGTTCTGGGCTTCCTATGAAGACACAGTGCGCAAGGCGCGCAATGGCCAACTCACTGTAGAAGATTTCGCGGGCACGACAGTCTCACTCACTAACCCCGGAACTATTGGAACTGTTCACTCCGTTCCACGTTTGGTCGAAGGCCAGGGCCTCATTCTGGGTGTGGGCGCTATGGATTACCCCGCTGAGTTCCAAGGCGCAAACGAAGAGACGTTGGCACAACTGGCAATAAGCAAAGTAATAACTCTCACCAGCACCTACGACCACCGCATTATTCAAGGTGCGCAGTCTGGTGATTTCTTGCGTCGTATCCACGAGATTTTGCTTGGCGAAGGTGGCTTCTACGACGAGATCTTCGCAGCACTTCGTATTCCATACGTACCGATTCGTTGGATTGCCGATATGCAGTTCTCCAAGGACGATCAGGTCGGAAAGACAGCGCGCGTTCAAAAGTTAATCGATGCCTACCGCACCACGGGCCACCTGATGGCCGATATCGATCCACTCGAATATCAGCAGCGCTCACACCCTGATCTCGATGTCGTAACCCATGGACTTACCTTGTGGGATCTCGATCGTGAATTTGCAACCGGTGGTTTTGGTGGCAAGCCGGTTATGAAACTTCGCAAGATTCTTGGAATTCTTCGCGACTCCTACTGCCGCACTATTGGCGTCGAGTACATGTACATCCAGAGCCCCGAAGAGCGTAAGTGGATTCAAGAGCATGTCGAAGTCGGTGCCCCGCGCACACCACGTGAAGAACAGCTTCGCATTTTGCGCAAACTCAATAGCGCCGAAGCATTTGAATCATTCCTGCAGACCAAGTACGTCGGACAAAAGCGCTTCTCACTCGAAGGCGGCGAGTCAGTCATTCCATTGCTCGATGCCATCATCTCCTCCGCTGCTGAATCCGGACTCGACGAAGTCTGTGTCGGTATGCCACACCGTGGTCGCCTCAACGTATTAGCAAATATTGGTGGCAAGTCCTACGGCCAGATCTTCCAAGAATTTGAAGGCCACTATGCCGAAAACCAAGTCCATGGTTCTGGCGATGTGAAGTACCACCTCGGAACTGCGGGCGTATTTACCGCAGAATCCGGTGCCCAGACCAAGATTTATTTGGCAGCGAACCCGTCGCACTTAGAGGCTGTTAATCCAGTCCTCGAAGGAATCGTTCGCGCTAAGCAAGATCAACTCAATGTAAAAGACGCCTACTCTGTAATGCCGATCTTGATCCACGGCGACGCTGCTTTCGCTGGCCAAGGTGTGGTTGCAGAGACTCTCAACTTGTCACAACTCAAGGGCTATCGCACCGGCGGAACCATTCACATCGTTATCAATAATCAGGTCGGATTCACAACATCACCTGTTGCATCTCGCTCTTCAACCTACTCCACTGATGTAGCCAAGATGATTCAAGCACCGGTCTTCCACGTTAATGGCGATGATCCTGAGTCAGTTGTTCGCGTTGCTCGTATCGCCTACGAATATCGCCAAGCCTTCAATAAAGATGTCGTCATCGATATGGTCTGCTACCGCCGTCGCGGTCACAACGAAGGTGACGAACCAAGCTTCACTCAGCCGCTGATGTATAAGCTGATTGATTCCAAGCGTTCTACTCGCAAGCTTTACACCGAAGCACTCATTGGGCGCGGTGATATAACCGTCGATGAAGCCGAAGAAGTCTTACGTGACTACCAAGCCCAGCTCGAATCAGTCTTTGCCGTTGTGCACAACGTCGAACCCGATAAGTTGGATAACGCTATTCCGGCAGTTCCAGCACCCGCGACCGTTAACACCGCTGTTGCTGAATCAACACTTCGCCAGATTGCCGCGACTCAAGCCGCAACTCCTGAAGGTTTCGTGATTCATCCAAAGCTCGCGCCACAATTGGCAAAGCGCGTAGATATGCTCGATGACGGAACCGTTGATTGGGCAACCGGTGAAATGCTTGCCATGGGTTCACTCCTTCTCGAAGGTCACCCCATCCGCCTTTCTGGCCAAGATGTCCGCCGCGGAACGTTCTCCAATCGCCACGCAGTTGTGGTGGATCAAGAGACTGCTGCAACATGGACACCGCTCGCATCGCTCATCAACGATGAGAATCAATTCTTCGTTGTCGACTCCGCACTCTCTGAATATGCAGTCCTCGGCTTTGAATATGGCTACTCCGTTGTGCGCGATAACGCACTAGTAATGTGGGAAGCCCAGTTCGGTGACTTCGCCAATGGCGCGCAGACTGTGATCGACGAGTTCATTTCATCTGCACTACAAAAGTGGGGCGAGCGCTCCTCCCCTGTACTCCTCTTGCCGCATGGCTACGAAGGACAAGGACCAGACCACTCATCTGCTCGGATCGAGCGCTACCTCGCACTATGCGCCGAACAAAATATGACTGTTGCTCAGCCTTCTAGCCCAGCAAGTTACTTCCACCTACTCCGCTGGCACATGGCTAATCCTGCCCGTCGTCCACTTATTGTCTTCGAACCAAAGTCGATGCTTCGCCTCAAGGCCGCTGCATCCTCACTGAACGATTTCACCAGTGGTCATTTCCAAACGGTGATCGATGATGCGACTGTTGCGAACGCAACCCGCGTGATCTTCTGTTCTGGCAAGGTTTACTACGATCTCATTGCAGAGCGCGAAAAGTTGGGCGAGAACTCAACAGCAATTGTTCGCGTCGAACAGCTCTATCCACTTCCTGCTGCTGAAATGGCTGCGATCGCCGCAAAGCATCCAAGCGCCAATCTCTTGTGGGTCCAAGATGAACCCGCTAACCAAGGTCCATATCCATTTGTTGCACTCAACACTATGGAAGCGCTCGAAGGTCGCACCCTTCGCCGAGTCTCACGTCGAGCAACGGCTTCTCCCGCAACTGGAAGCCATCATCTGCACGAAGAAGAGCAGAAGGCGCTTATCATGGAGGCCTTTACTCGTTAATCGTGAACTATCCGAGGTGATATCGCCGGAAATAAATTCCGATGATCTCCTCGGGCATCACGTGCCCCCAATGTCGTGAGTCGCTGGAAGCTGCGGCATTATCGCCTTCGACCCAAATGCCAATCTCATTTTCGGATACGAGTTCAACTTTCATAACCCGCTTTATCTGCATGAGATCACGCTGGCCACTTGGACCAAGGCGCGCGATCAGCACAACTTTCTGAGTAAGTTCGCTGCTCAGATTTCGAAGGGCGCGTTCGAACTCGTCATTGCTCTGCACGGTGAGATCTCCAGGCGCCCGATAGCGACGAAAAAGAACCCAATCGCCCCAATGAAGAGTGGGCGACATCGAGTGGCCAGAGACTCGCACTGCCCGCAAGGGGGAATAACCAAAGAAATAGGTGGGAGCGGGGCGCCGGCGAAGCGGAAATCGACTTCTTGGCACTCGACTTCTTGGCAATGGCCTCACGACTTACTCCTCTCGAACCACGGTCTCGACGTAAGCAATATGGCTTCAACTATCGCCAGATTCTCGGTAATAGTATCCTTTGACTCGTTCAGATCACCCGATGGCTGTTAAATTTCCATCCAACCGATTGATTATCTAGGGAGAGACTATGAAGCTTTCATTCTTGACACCAAAGAACACAGCATTTGCTCACTGCGATCTTCCATGCGGTGTCTACGATCCAGCTCAGGCAAAGATCGAAGCACTCTCTGTCAAAGCAACCATGGAGAAGTACGCAGCTTCAAGCGATGTCGACTTCAAGTCACGCGCTGTTGCAATCAAAGAGGAGCGGTCAGAGCTCGTTAAGCACCACCTCTGGGTTCTCTGGACCGATTACTTCAAGGCTCCTCACTTTGAGGCCTACCCACAGCTCAACACCCTCTTCAACGAGGCAACCAAGCTCGCTGGTGCTGGTGGAACTAAGGGTACAAATGATGTTGCAGTAGCAGACAAGCTCATTGCAAAGATCGATGAGATCGCAGAGATCTTCTGGGCAACTAAGAAGGCATAATTCGTTTCTACTTAAAAGAAATCCGCTTCGCTCGAAAGGGTGAGGCGGATTTTTTTATTGAGAATAACTTAACTGGCGCGGTGCATCATCGACTCAGCTGCGAGGCGAGCCATATAGGAGACGCGATCAACGCCGGTCCGTGAAATCCGAGCGGTCGCAATCAATTTACTATCGTGGTGAACTTCCACGAGGAATCGGAAAATCTGGCCATCAATCTCTACGCAGGTTGCATGGGCGCGAATTTCAGCGCCAACGCCTACCGACCCCATGGAAGTTAAGGAAATTTCCGACGTTACTGACGTCTCTCCCGGTGCAAAGTGCTCAGCAAGTGCTGCACTGCAGGAGCCTTCTACTAAGGTCAACAATGTTGTGGTCGAGAGAATTGGCAAGTCATTGAGCGCTTGGGCCACGGTCGTATCGGCAGCGCGGACAACTAAGGTTGCCATACCGATGGCACCTCTGATCTCCTCGGGCTTCATGCCCGCACCTGTCGAAATTTCATAAGCGCTAACTTATCGCTCAGGGGCTAATTACTCGGAGGTATCGCGCGCGTTTTTCAATACTTTTCGAAATCGCGTGACCTAGAAATCCCCACGAATCTCGGTAGTGCTCTGAATATCAATGGTGGTGGAATTTCCGAACTCATCCACGATCGTTGTGGTGATCTGGGTATGGGAGAACTGCCAGTTCTGAACCGGGTCACCCGCCTCCATGGCAGATGCTAATTGCGCCGTCTGGAGACGAATCCGTTCATGGAGATCGCGCGGTGCCTCTTCGCGACAATCATTCATAAGAGCTTGCTTAAGGGTGCTTAATACTTGAATTTCATGTTCCATGACCGAACGGCAGGGTGGGCACTCCTGGAAGTGAATCTCTACAGCGTGATGCTGATTGGCATCGTCCATCTCATTATCGATAAAGAGGAAGAGAATCTGGGCTACATCCGTGCACGGTAGGTCGTGATGGTCTCCGCAACTCATGAGAGCTCGCCTCCACTCTTACTTGATTTCTTAGCCACGTTAACGCCCCGCGCAACGGCATAATCCTTAAGCAATTCGCGGAGCAATTTGCGACCGCGATGCAAACGAGACATCACTGTTCCAGCTGGCACATTCAAAATTTCGGCGATCTCTTTATATGAGTAGCCCTCGACATCGGCGTAGTAAACAGCCATGCGGAACTCCTCCGGAATTTCAGCCATGGCAGTCTTTACATCGCCATCCGGGATATTTTCGAGTACTTCATCTTCAGCAGATTTGCCCTGATCGCTGGTGTGGCTCGAAGCCTTGGCTAGCTGCCAATCTTCGACTTCGCCATCGCTCAGTTGTGGGCGACGTTGATCCTTGCGATAGGTATTGATAAAAGTGGTGGTGAGAATTCGATAGAGCCACGCTTTGAGGTTAGTGCCTTCTTCGAATTGATGGAATGCAGTAAATGCTTTGGCGTAGGTATCTTGAACAAGATCCTGCGCATCGTGGGAATTCTTGGTGTAACGCATCGCAGCCGCGTAGAGCTGGCTGGTGTATTGCAAGGCATCACGTTCGAAGCGGGCATGACGCTGCGCCACAGTCTCATCACCAGTTACAGCGAGAGTTCCTGCTCGAGGTGCGATCTCCGATGCCATCGGAAGTAAGGCTACTGCCATACTTGCAAGAACGCCTCAGGAGGCGAAGATATTCCCGGGGACTAGAAGAGCGTCTGGCTCTCCCCCAACTCAATGGGCTTAATGAGCTCCGGACCATTATTGCGGGTGGAGTTCACCAATTTACTGACCGGTGCGATCACTAAGTTCTCATCTGGCGCATGGCCGGATCCCGTTAAGTCCATGATCGACCGAATTGAAGGAACATCGCGAATAGTGGGATCAAGCCATGCATCCCACCGATCTTCAGGTAAGAAGGTCGGCATCCGGTGGTGAACCGTCGCAAGTTCACCTACTGCTTCGCGAGTGATGATGGACGCGCTTTCATGGATCTCACCATTCTCATCTACCCAACGATCAAAGATGCCCGCGAACGCAAGCGACTTTGGACGTTGCTGGCCGCTTCGCTTATCGATCCACGTACCACCCGAGCGAATATAGAAAGGTTGTTTGCTTTCATATTGACCGAGCTCGGTCGCCCATTCGTAATAGCCAGTTGCTGGAACTAAACATCGGCGTGAGCGAAATGCACTTCGAAAGGTGGGCTTCTCATCCACGCTCTCCGTTCGCGCGTTAATCGCTATCGATTGCGAGCGCAGTGCTTCGGTTGAATCTTTGCTCCATGGCGCGATCAAACCCCACGAGAGATTGACTAATTCAGGGCCACGATCGGAAGCGCGAATTGCATAAATCTCTTTGGTGGGCGCAATATTCCAATCCGAGGGCAACTCCACCCCGTGTAATCCACCCGTGAGTACAAACTCCTCAACCAGGTCTCCTGGCATCGACGTCAGAGCAAAGCGACCGCACATGGTTGCAAGGTTACGCGAAGAAATAGCGTCCGGGGGCAGATCACACCTGTCGTAGACTTTGGGCATGACAGTTGCCTCGCAGGATCTCTGGCCCGCGCCCTATCGCGGTGCTGCCCCTGTCCAAGCAACGATCGAAATTCCTGGCTCTAAGTCAGTCACTAATCGCGCGCTCATTCTCGCCAGCTTAGCCAAGACGCCCTCCACACTTCGTAAACCCCTACATTCGCGTGACTCCGCCCTCATGATTGCGGGTTTGAAGGCAATTGGCTGCGGCATTGACGAGCAAGCCAATGGCGATCTCATCATCTCACCAGGAAAGTTTTATGGCCCAGCATCCGTTGATGTTGGCAATGCCGGAACTGTGATGCGCTTCTTGCCCCCCGTTGCTGCCCTTGCCAATGGCATTGTGCACTTCGATGGCGATCCGCGTTCGCATGAACGCCCACTGGGCCCAGTAATTGCAGCCCTCGAAGATCTCGGTGTCACCATTGAACATGGCAATCGCTACTCACTTCCGCTCACTCTCAATGGCAATGGCGAATTGCGTGGTGGTGCTATCGATATCGATGCCACATCATCGAGCCAATTTATTTCGGCTTTACTACTTGTTGGTCCGGCAACTGAAGAGGGGATCACCGTTACTCACGTGGGATCAACCCTTCCTTCTATGCCGCATATCGAAATGACTGTTCAGATGCTCAGGCAGTTCGGCGCGCAGGTAGATGTCACCGATCCACGGAGTGGAACCCATCGCTGGACTGTTCATCCAGGCGAGCTGACTGGCTTAGATCTCGTTATCGAACCCGACTTATCAAATGCAGCGCCCTTTATGTCTGCGGCAATGATTTGTGGTGGCAGCGTCACTATTAAAGATTGGCCCCGCGAAACAACACAACCGGGCGATCAGTTGCGCACCATCTTTGCCAATATGGGCGCAGATGTGGAATTCACCTCCGCCGGACTAACAATCAAAGGAACTGGCGTTATTCACGGTATCGATGTTGATCTACACGATGTCGGCGAACTCACCCCATCTATTGCAGCCGTCGCCGCACTCGCTGATTCACCCTCATCACTTCGCGGAATCGGTCACTTGCGCCTACATGAAACAGATCGATTAGCCGCACTTGCCGCTGAAATTAATGCACTAGGTGGCGATGTCGATGAAGAAGAAACTGCCCTTCACATCTCCCCCGCTCCCCTTCATGGCGGGATTTTCCACTCCTACGAAGATCATCGCTTAGCTACGGCTGGCGCAATGCTTGGTTTAGTCGTGCCAGGTATTGAAGTGGAAAATATCGCCACTACCCAAAAGACTCTCCCGGATTTTCCCGGTGCCTGGGCCAACCTTTTGACGGGCAGCAACTAACTTTTGGCGCCTCGCACTTATGACGAAGATGATGTTCGTATCCGTCCCCCGCGCAGCACCCGCCCCCGCACTAAAGATCGCCCTGATTACTCGGGGGCAGATCAAGCACTTGTAATTGCCGTTGATCGCGGTCGCACCACCTGCGTGCGCATCGATGAGAATGGCGCCCCGCTCGATACTCCGCAATTAGAGATCACTGCAATGAAAGCTCGCGAACTTGGCAAGAAATCCGTCGTGGTCGGCGACATGGTTGGAATCGTGGGAGATACAACTGGCGATGACGGTTCACTCGCCCGGATCGTCTCCGTCCAGCCAAGGCGAAATGCCCTCACTCGCACGGTTGATGATGGCGCAAATTTTGAACGCATGATTGTTGCTAATGTCGATCAGATGGCAATTGTGATGGCCGCAGCTAATCCTGAACCCCGCCATGGTTTTGTCGATAGGGCGCTAGTCGTCGCTTATGACCAACGCATCCGCCCCATCATTATTCTCACCAAGCGCGATCTCGCCGATGCAAAGGAATTTTTGCAATCCTATGCCGATCTTGAGATTCAAGTGATTGAAACCCAGCGCGGCGCAGACTTAGCTCCGATTCGCGAAGCCCTTGCTGGCAAGACCACGGTATTGCTCGGACACTCAGGTGTCGGAAAATCCACTTTGGTAAATGCGTTAGTGGAGAGCGCTGCTAGAGCTACCGGAAGCGTCAATGAGGCAACCGGACGCGGCCGCCATACCTCATCCAGCGCTCTCGCCCTACGCCTCAATGCCGGCGATGGTTGGATCATTGATACTCCAGGAGTCCGCTCCTTTGGCGTCGCCCATGTCGATAGCAGCCGAGTCGTCAGTGCCTTCGGTGAATTTGCCGAAGCGCTCGAGCATTGCCCGAAAAATTGCTCACATAATGAAGAGGCCTGCGCTCTCAACAATTGGCCGAATTTCACCGACGATAACAAGTCTCGACTCGAAAGCCTGCGCCGCTTACTCAAGGCCTAAATTATTACCCTCGCAGAGAGAGCCACAATCTGCCTTCTTGCTTAAACATGCCTTCCTTCTTAAACATACCTAATTGCTACCGATTCTCATGAAGCAAGCGGCTCGCGATAAACTCCTCTCATGACTTCATCAAGGGATTTGGCAGCCGACCTCGCTCTCGCACTTCGCCTTGCTGAAATCGCAGACTCCATTTCTCTCAATCGATATCAAGCAAATGATCTCGTTGTAGAGACAAAGCCGGATCTCACGCCAGTTACAGATGCTGATAAGGCAGTAGAAGAAGCAATTCGAAAAGTTCTTGCAATCGAACGTCCAGATGATGCGGTCGTCGGAGAAGAATTCGGTGCAGCCGAAGAGATTACTTCCGGCACCTCAGGCAAGTATTACTGGGTCATCGATCCCATCGACGGCACCAAAAATTTCCTACGTGGTGTTCCCACCTGGGCCACACTTATTGGCTTAGTTGATACATCCAATACCGTTGTCGCTGGAGTAGTAAGTTCTCCTGCGCTCTATCGCCGCTGGCATGCAGCTTCTGGCCTTGGCGCTTTTGTTACTGAAGGAACTGGATCGGCCAATCCATTAACAAAGAAAATCAGCGTCTCCCATGTATCGGCCCTCTCAGATGCCTCTATTTCATACTCCGATCTCGTGGGTTGGGGCGATCGTCGACAGAAATTCATTGATCTCCAAGAACGAATTTGGCGCACCCGCGGCCTCGGTGATTTCTGGTCGCATATGTTGGTTGCCGAAGGCGCCGTAGATATTTCCATTGAACCAAGCCTTGCGCTTTGGGATATGACACCACTCGACATCATCGTTCGTGAAGCCGGCGGTCGATTCACAAATATCATCGGTATCGATGGCTCGCATGGCGGTAGCGCCGTATCTAGCAATGGCCTGCTTCATTCCGCCTTCCTTTCAGCGATTAATTAAAGCGATTAACCATGGGCCTTTTTTCATTCCTTAAACGCAAGAAGAACTCTCAACTCCAACCTCTCATCGCCAAGCCCCCCGTGCCATTCTTCGAAGAGGTCTTCGAGGTCGAGCGCGCGATTTTTAATTCAGATCCCTTAGTGCAATCGAAAAATTCCACTGATCACTCTGATTCTTCCTCCGCGTCTACCGGCGCTGATCCTTCAGCTGACTTCATCGCCGACCACGATATAAAGGTCCTCATCGTCACACTGATGGTGGGACTCCAAGAATTCCTCACCCGCATGGTCGAAGTTCCTACTCATCACCACAAAGGTATGCGTGGAGTAGGTCGATATCTTGAGGATGGCGCGACACTTCCCGTTGCCTACACTCAATGGAATCAATCTCCGATCCAAGGCCTGGCAGCAAAGATGATCCTCAAAGGTCGGTCACGAACAATTCTCTTCGGGCCAGCCCTAGCCATGGTTCGAAATATCGCACCCTACGGAAAAGATTTCGATGAACTCATTGAGAGCGCCCATGAGAAGGGCAACATCGTGTATTTACTTGCAGTCGATGGCTTGGCGTACGCCGTTTTTGAAGTGAGTCACCGGATCCAGGAGGTCATTGCACCGTAGGCATTAAATTTACGCCAATAAAAAAACCCGCCCAATTTCTTGAGCGGGTTTAATATTTAGCTACTAGAGCTCAATCCAACCGTTCGGAATGAGTTCATCAACTTTCTCAGGTCCCCATGTTCCCTTGAAGTATGGATAGACCTCGCCACCACCGTGTAGGACATTTTCCAAGATACGCCACGTTTCGAGAACTGAATCGATGCGAGTAAAGCGCATGTGATCACCGGCCATAGCGGCACGAAGCAAGCGCTCGTAGGCCTCTTGGCGGTCGCCGAGCGCTGCCGAAAATTCCACATTGAGCTGAACCGGAACGGTATGGAGCTTGTCGCCAGGCGCCTTTGCCATCAGTTCAATATCCACGCCATCGTTCTTTCCTAGACGGAAACGAAGGACGTTGGGTGAACCGGCTTGAGTCTCGGCAAAGAGAAGTCGAGGAGGCTGCTTGAATTCGATAATAACTTCTAGGACAGTCTCTTTGAGGTTCTTACCAGTACGCATATAGAACGGAACGCCAGCCCAGCGCCAGTTATCGACGTGAACAACGGCGGCAGCAAAGGTCTCAACCTTAGAGTTAGTGGCAACGCCATCCTCATCCAAGTAGCCCACATACTGACCACGGACAATATCCTTTTCAGTCAGCGTATCAATGGCGCGGAAGACCTTGATCTTCTCATCTTCCATGAACTGAGAGGTGAGATCAGCTGGTGGCTCCATCGCAATGAGAGCGAGTACCTGCAAGAGGTGATTCTGAAGAACGTCGCGGAAAGCACCGACTTCGTCGTAAAACTTACCGCGGCCATCAATTCCGAAATCTTCAGCCATGGTGATCTGCACGCTATTGATATAGCGACGGTTCCAGAGTGGCTCCCATATCGAGTTAGCGAATCGGAAGATCAAGATATCTTCTACCGATTCTTTACCGAGATAGTGATCGATACGGTAGAGGCGAATTTCTGGAAGTACTGCTTCCAAAGATTCCTGTAGCTTGATTGCAGATTCCAAATCACGGCCAAAGGGCTTCTCCACCACAATGCGGCAACGATCAGTTAATCCAACTTTTGCCAAACCAGCAGTTACTTGTTCAAAAAGAATAGGTGGGATAGCTAGGTAAATGACTGGCTTAATTTTATCTTTGATCTTTTCGGCCAAATCGACGTAGACCTGAGGATCCTCGTAGTTACCGACAACGAGATCGAGCTTGCTATCCAAGCGAGTAAGCACTGCCTCATCTACATTTGGAACGCGGGTGCGAATCGCTTCAAAGGCGTTATCGACAAATTGCTTGTGATCCCAGCGAGTAGATGCAACACCAACGACATCAGCGTTGAGTCCGCCAGTGAGCTCCATGTTGTAGAGCGCAGGGAAGAGCTTCTTCTTTGCCAGGTCGCCGGTCGCTCCGAAGAGCACTACGACATCAGCCGGAGTCGATTTCTTCTTAGTAAGTGCAGATGATTGACGTTGTTCCACGGGAATCCTTACTTCTTCTTATTTCTTAGGTTCGACGTGGCCGCCGAACTTCATACGCATGGCGGAAAGAACCTTGTTGGCATAGAGATCATTGACACGAGATGTGAAGCGTCCCATGAGCGATGCGCTGAGGACATTAGCTGGAACGCCAGCGTCGATTGCAGTCTGAACAGTCCAGCGACCTTCGCCAGAGTCCGACACTGAACCTTTGTAGCCATCAAGCTCTGGATCTTCGACATAAGCCTGCGCTGTGAGATCGAGTAACCAGGATGCAACGACAGAACCGCGGCGCCATACTTCAGAGATCTCTGACATATTGAGGTCGTACTTTGTTTCGTTGTGGGCACCAACATAGGTGGGGTGCTTAATTCCATTGCGAGTGGTGTTGAGCAAGTTAAGGCCCTCGGCATATGCAGCCATAGCGCCATATTCAATGCCATTGTGAACCATCTTGACGTAGTGGCCAGAACCAACCGGACCACAGTGGTAGTAACCCTTTTCAGCAGTAGAAGGTGCGCCTTCGTTGCCGGGTGTGCGCTCTGCTGCTTCAAATCCTGGTGCAAGTGCTTCAAAAATTGGTGTGAGGCGATCAACTACTGGCTTATCGCCGCCGATCATGAGTGAGTAGCCGCGTGCAAGTCCAAAGACCCCTCCGGATGTTCCGACATCGACAAAGTTAATACCGAGCTCACGGAGCCAATCTGCATTGTGAATATCATCGCGATAGAAAGTATTTCCACCATCGATGATGGTCGCGCCTGCTTCTAGGTGCTCAGCAACTTTCTTAATGGTCTCCGCTGTTACTTCTGCAGGAACCATGACCCAGACGATCTGTGGGTGAGCAGCGTTGTTGTATTTCTTAAGATCTGCAAGAGATGAAAGGCCAGTGAAACCTTCTGCTGCCAAAGTCTTTACCGTCTCTGGGCTGACATCGAAGACGCTGATATTTACTGGTGTGGCTGGATCAACATGGCGTGAGATTCGGCGAGCAATATTTGCGCCCATGCGGCCAAGGCCAACGATTGTGAGTTGTAGTGAATCAGACATCTTCTCTCCTCTTAACTTCGCTATAGCTTCTCTTCAGAACTCTTCATTACTTAGTACGTGCTGCCGGGATGTTAATCATCATCGACATGTGACTAACCAGCTCACCATTGAGCTCTACCAAAATCCTGATTCGGCCACAGGATTTGGAAATCAAATTACTGGGCCACCTGGAAATCTGTGAGGATCGTGATCTGCCCAACAGATGAATTCTGCCGTAATAACTCCACCGGCATGCTCGCTCCACGACGTAATGTCTCGTGTAACGCCTCACTCTTACCTGTTCCGAGGGCAAAAATGAAGGCCACGGGGGTCTGCGCCAAGCGATGGAGGGTGATGGTGACGCGCTGGGCAGGGGGCTTAGGAGAATCCGAAACTGCAGCGGCTGAAGCTGACGAGTTGAGGATTTCGGTCTGACCAGGGAAGCACGAGGCGACGTGACCATCTTCGCCCATGCTCAAAAGAACGGCATCAAAACCTGTGGCGGCAAGAGCGCCATCGAGTTGATCGGCATAATCCTGTGCCGCCTCGACCAATGTACTTTGAGATGGCGCGAGCAGACGGTGGAAGTGACAGATTGAAGCGATGGCAGCAAAGCCAGCAATCAACGTCGTATCGGTGCGATCAGCTGAGTCCAACTCTTCAAAGCGCTCATCGCTAAACCAAATGTGAAGTGGCTTGATATCGCTATTTCCAAGTAACGGTGCAACTGCCCGTGAGATAGCCTCGACGATCGCCAGGCCAGTACGCCCACCAGTGACGACAATGTGTGCGTCACGACCTGCTGCCCACGCTGATTCAATTGCTGAAACCACGCCGTGTGAAGCTTTGGCGAGTAGGCCTTCTGATTGCGGGTTCTCAATTATTTGGATATTCATATATCCAAATTCTATCGGGGGCGCTTTTGTAGGGAAAATTGAAAAGACCCTCTCCGTGAAGAGAGGGTCGTTACTGATTGGTAGCGGGGACAGGATTTGAACCTATGACCTCTGGGTTATGAGCCCAGCGAGCTACCGAGCTGCTCCACCCCGCGTCGGTAGTGGAATCTTAAACGAAAAGTGGAAATAACCCAAAACGAGATTATTTCTGAGCGTTAATCGCCGCAGCAATTGCTGCCTTTAAGCGATCTTGCGCCTTTCCGTATGCCGTGAAATCACCATTCTTGAGCGCTGCTTGCGAATCACTCAGAGCGGTCTGCGCATTTGCCAGTGCTTGGCGAAGTGCAGAGTTTGTTGAGGTCGATCCAGTTGATCCATTTGATGATGAGCTGGTCGATGATGACGTTGCTCCCGCAATAACAGTTGATGAACCAGTAAATACCTGGTTCAAAGCACCAGCAAGCGTGTCATCAAAACCAATTTGATCACCGAAGGAGACCAAGACTTTCTGCAGGAGTGGATACGCAGAAGCGTTTGAAGTCGCACGTACATAGACTGGCTGAACATAGAGCAAGCCTTTGTTGACCGGTAAGGTGAGAAGATTTCCGAGGACTACATCGGAGCCGCCTTGACGAAGTAGCGATAGTGCTTGTGCCACATCAGGCTTTGCTTCAAAGTTCGAGGCCACTTGTGATGGACCTGAAATATTTGTAGAGCGAGGAAGCTGAAGAACGGTGATCTTGCCGTAATCCGGACCAGTGTCCGAGTTGACCATCGCAACTGCAGTGAGGTTCTGACGATTTCCGCGAGGAACGAAGGAGGTCGTTAGAGCGAAGGATGGCGCAGTTGTTCCAGGGATTTGCAGCGTTGCGTAGTACGAAGGCTGGAGTCCGGAGTTACCGCCGAGGGTTGATGGATCAGTGGGGACGCGCCAGAAATCTTGGCCGCCGTAATAAGCCGCAGCATTATCAACGTGATAAGTACTGAGCACGTCGCGCTGAACGTTAAAGAGATCTTCTGGGTAGCGGATGTGTTGCAAGAGTTGGGCTGAGATCGCGCTCTTTGGCTTTACTGTTCCGGGAAATGCCTTGCTCCACGTTTTGAGAACAGGGTCGGTGGTATCCCATTGGTAAAGATTGACGGTTCCGTCGTAAGCATCGACTGTTGCCTTCACGGAGTTGCGAATGTAGGAGACGCTCTGACTGCCGAGTGAACTGACAGCAGTTGATGATGCTGTTACTGAGTTGGTGGTGGCATCAGCAAGATTGATCTTCTTGGAATATGGGTAGCCAGCACTTGTGGTGTAGCCATCGATGATCCAGAGAACTCGACCATTAACGATCGATGGATAGGCATTCCCATCCAAAGTAAGCCATGGCGCAACTTTTGCCACCATCTCCTTAGGATTTCGATTAAAGAGGATTCGGGAATCAGAGTTGATGAGATTAGAGAGAACAATCTTCTGATCCTTGTATTTCACAGCGAAGAGCAGGCGCGAAAGGATGTTGCCCATCGGTACTCCACCAGTGCCCTTGTAGGTGTAGTTCTTCTGGCCATTAGCAGATGTGTCATCCGGATAATCAAGTTCGGCCGGTGCTGATCCTTTTGAGCCGCCGATAATGGAGTAATCAGGAACATTCTCGCCAAAGTAGATGCGAGGTTCAAAGGTGCCGAGACCAGATGTTGGGGGAATATTTCCGACATCAAAAGATGGCTTGCCATCGGCATCGACAGCGTTTGCCTTGGCAGCAACAAAGCCGAACCCGTGGGTGTAGACCAAGTGATCGTTGATCCAGTTGCGGACCGGGTTACCTGCAATATTGAGTTCGCGAGCTGCAACAATCTCATCTTGCTTCTTGCCATTAACGGTGTAGCGATCTACATCGAGTGAATCGGCGAAGGTGTAATACGGCTTAATCTGCTGTAGCTGTTTAAATGTCGCGGGAACGACGTTGGGATCGATCAAGCGGATATTAGAGATGGTGGCAGCATCGGTGGCGAGCTTGCTGGTATTAGCCGTAGTCGATGCTTGGTAATCAACAACTTTAAGATTACTGAGTCCAAAAGCGGCGCGAGTAGCATTGATATTGCGCTGAATATATGGCGCTTCCTTCGAAGATTCACTTGGCTTAACTTGGAATTGCTGAATAATTCCTGGGTATACGCCAGCGATAACAATCGCCGAAATACCCATAAGTGCTACGCCCGCAGTAGGGAGGAGCCAGGAGCGGCGCACAATGTTGGCAAAGAAAAGAAGTGAACAGATAACGGCGATGCCAGCCAAAATAGATTTTGCCGGCAAGAGCGCATTGACATCGGTGTAGCCAAGGCCAGTGATGAGTTTGCCTTCTTTGAGCTCTAGCGCATATCGATCGAACCAGTAAGCAATCGCCTTCACCAAAACTAAGAGGCCAAGAAGTACAGAAAGCTGGACTCGAGCAGCTGCAGTGGTGCGCTCTGCTGCTAATTGTGGACGGATGCCGCCATAGAGGTAGTGCACCCCAGTAGTGGCCAGAATGGTGATCAAGAGTGTGGCAATCGCCCAGCCAATGAGGGTTTCGTAGAACGGCAACTTAAAGGCAAAGAAGGAGATATCTAAACCAAATTGCGGATCTTTAGCTCCGAAGGAAGTTGAGTTCTTGAACTGCAACCACGAACTCCAGAGCGATGTTCCGCCGCGACCGGCGAAGTAGAAAATTGCGATTGCCAATCCCCAAACAGCGTAGCGACGTACTGGTTCAATCTGAGCGCGAAGATTTTCAGCGTTATCGATCCGACCATCAAGGCCACCTGTTGGTACATAGATGGGGCGCTTTTTAAATGCTAAATAAATATTGGTCGAGATGATCGCCGAGGTGACGAGCCCGACTACGAAGAAGAGTTCAATCTTGGTGAGAAGTACTTTGCTCCATACGCTGCTGTAGTGAACAGAACGGAACCAGAGCGCATCGGCATAGAAACCGCTCAGTGCGACCAAGATGATCGCAACAACCACAACGGCAAGGATGGCGAATTGGGCCGGACCAAATTTACGACGAGCACCTCGAGGTCCACGAGGACCGCGTGCTGCGCGATAGGCATCGAAGGGATTTGTGGGGCCATTAAATGAACTCATGGCCTTACTCTAGCGATCTGCTGGCCCGAGAGATTTATCAAAAAGGGAGTTGTGGGTGAGCGTCCAAGGCAAAACCGTGAAAAATACGCAGCACTGGCCTTAGCAATGGGGCAGTGTCGCCGTGGGGGTTCGAGAATAACTGGTCATAATCGAGATTGTCTGGGCGAGTGTGCTCACAGGAATCACGCGCAAGCCCTTTGGCATCCGAGTGATATCCACACAATTGTCGGCCGGGATGAAAACCGCATCGGCGTGAGCGCGGGCGGCGCCAATTAATTTTTGATCAATTCCACCAATCGCACCGACTTCGCCAGTATGTGAAATAGTCCCGGTTGCGGCAACGATGTGCCCGGCAAACAATTGTGGAACTCCTACTTTAGTAACAACGGCCAGGGCAAAAGCTAGGCCTGCACTCGGACCGCCTGTATCTTTCAACTTCACGACCACGTCGCGAGTTGAAATTGTTCGATGGAGATAATTTCCTGCAGCCGCAATCGCGCTCTGAGAAGATGTATCCATCTCTGCTTTACTTTGAGCAACCGCTTGCGAAGTCTTCTCATGATGGGGGTAGAGAATCTCTTCTGGAATGACCATTTCATCTCCGCGCATCCAGGCCGCCGCCAAGAGTGGGGCGGTGAGATGACTCCCTGGTGTCGAGACGTAAACGGTGAGTGAGAGAAGTGAACCTGCTGATGCCGCTGCGCCCGGTGAAGCTGTCGCACTCTGCGAGATTGCACTCTTCGCCACAGTTATGGGGCCATTGAGCAAATTGGTTGTCGGTCCTGGCGAAATAACTGAGTAAGGGAGCGGTAGGACCAAGAGCAAAGCTCCCATGACTACCAAAAAGAGTGACTGAGCTTTTGGCAGATACCGCGGATAGACCTTCATAGCGGGGCTGGGAACTAGGAAGTAAATTCGATGGGTGTGGATATCGAGTGGGGCTGGTCGCTCATTGGACTATTGGAACCAGCGTGACTATTGGAACCAGCGTGACTAGTGGAGCCAGTGGGACTAGTGGAGCCAGTGGGACTCGCATCTTCAGCTTGAGCGCCGGCCGGATCCACAACGTGCACTGCCGAAGGCTGGTTAAAACTCTTTTGGAATTCGTTGAATTTTGCGACCGAACGATTAGTCTCGTTATCGAATTTATCCTGAAATTTAGCCACCCATACGACGTAGCCAATAGCGCCTAATACGACGAAAAGGGGCACGATCCACCAGATCAGCGCAGCAAAGGCGGTAGAACTAGTCTGTATCGCCGCTGAAATGATCACGGGCTTACCTTAACAAAGGAGCCCGAGAATTCGGGAAGTTTTTGGCTCCCGCCAGCGTTATGGTTGGTACATCTCACATATGGGTCAAGGAAAGGGTTAGCCGATATGAGCAACTTTGGATTTGGTCCGGGCAATTCCGGTGACGATGAAAACTCTGGTCTTGATTTCTCGCAACTCTTCTCCCAATTCGCGCAATTTGGCATCAATCCTCAAGCGCTCTTTACCGCTGGCGCTGGTACTGGCCCACTTGTTAGTCGCGAGACCATCCGCGAAATTGCCCGCAACTTTATTGCGGCTCAATCTGAAATTGCGGTCGGAAGTGTTGATCTTGCTCAATCACAAGAAGCGATAGATATCGCCAACATTTGGCTCGATGATGCAACTGCCTTTCCCGCTCTCAATCGTGGCACTCAATCTGGGTGGAGCCGGCGCGAATGGTTGGAGGCTTCACTCGATGGCTGGCAGAAACTTGTAGAACCACTTGCTCAGGGAATGGCTACAGCGCTGACCAACATACTTGCAGAGTCAGGTGTAGAAAATGCACCAGAGATCTCAGCGGTCACTCCCATCATGCGCGCCTTTATGGGTTCTCTCATCGCCTCACAACTTGGACAATCTGTTGGTCAATTAGCAATCAGCGTGACTGGATCCAACGACCTTGCACTTCCACTCTTTTCCCCACAAGTGGATCCCAGTGCGCAGCTTGGCTTTGCACCTACATCATTTGAGCGTATCCAGCCCCACCTGCTCCCCCAAAATATTCTCACTTGGAGCGAAGGACTGGAGATCCCACAGGAAGAAGTTCGGATCTATTTGGCACTTCGAGAATCAGCGGCAGCTCGCCTCTTCGCTCACACGCCATGGCTTGGCGACTATATAAATGGCTTAGTTTCAGATTATGGCAAAGGCATTCGCATCGATATCCAAACCATTCAAAATCAAGCCGAAAGTGCCATGAATACTGGCGAGCTAGATATGAGTAATCCACAATCTATAAATATTGCTATCAATCAAGGGATGTTCACGCCAGAACAAACTCCCAAGCAAGAAGCTGCGCTTCATAAACTCGAGATGGCACTTGCACTTATTGAAGGATGGATCGATCACGTCACAACCCTTGCCGGAAGTTCACGTTTACCGTCCTTTGCTGCACTTCACGAAATGTCTCGTCGCAAGCGCGCAATAGCTGCTCCTACTCAGCAACTTTTTAAAACTCTCCTTGGTCTAGAAATTTCGCCACGCCAGATGCGCGAGTGCGCTGCATTCTGGTCGGAGGTAAGTCTTTTAGAAGGAGTCACTGAACGCGATCACCGTTGGGAGAATGAAGCGCTCCTTCCCACAAGTGCCGATCTGGAGAATGTAGAAAAATTTATCGCCAGCACTACGGTGCCCGATGATCTCTCTGGGCTCTTTGGGGACGAGACAAACTCTCAGGAGTGATTCAGGAGATTACCTGCCCACCGATTTTCCGGACGTCAGCCATCGAGGCCAAACCTCTCGAAACGCTCTCCAATAAAAAAAGCGAAGCCCCCGGGCGCTCAATCTTTATTTGCCTTCCCCTTGCAAATAAAGAACGGTTATCCGAGGACTTCGTGAAGCGAAACCTACGTTAAGTAGTGCGGTGAATCAACTTTGTGGCGGCGCTTTAACCTCCCACATCTTCTCCGCCCCTGTTGATAAAGTTGTGAATAACCCTGTTAATAAGAGGGCAAAGCTGTGGAGAGAGGTTTCGGGGTGGAAAACTTTATTCAAGAAGAATTCTTTCAAAATATTCTCCCTCCTATGGTTTCCCCCACATCATCGCGCCCAGCGCGCGCACCCAAAGCTTCCTTACTGTCAGAGATCAATGACCTCCCTGAGTTCCGAGTAATTCGCAGCTCCCGACGCAAACGGAGCATGCAGGCCTTTCGCTCTAATGGTCTGATCGAAATTCATATCCCTGCTCGCATGAGCCGGAAAGAGGAAGCCCTCGTCATCCCCCAAATGATCGATTTAGTCCGCAAGCGTGAGGCAAAGCAGCGCCGCAGCGATGATGAACTCATCGCCTGGGCCGATCAAATGCTCACCGCCCACTTGCCTGAGATCACGGTGAAGCCAGCAGCGATTAATTGGCGTCCAATGCGCGATCGCTGGGGCTCGTGCACGACAGTAGATCGGACAATTCGGATATCTCATCGATTAGCACTCGCCCCGGAGTACGTGATCCGCTATGTGCTATTCCATGAGTTGATCCATCTGGCAATCCCTGGCCATGGCGATGATTTCTATGCCTTGCTTGAGCGATTCGAGCAGCGTCACCTCGCTGAAGCCTTCCTGGAAGGCTACGAAGCGGGGGCGCAGGGCGCTCCGGAGGAGATCTTCCTGGCTGGACCCGAGGATCTCGATCGCTAATCCTCTTTGGGCCTCGCCCCAGGCTCGCTTCGGTCGAGTTTCGCTCCTTTCTCACGCTCAACCCGCACAATCCCCAAGAAATCAAGCGTAAGTCGCGATGGGGAAATCCCCACGCTCACGCTTCTTCGGGGGTATGGTGATCTCAATACGCACGCTCAGCGCGGGAGGCTCCCGTGGTTCGGACGCGCAACTACAGGAGGTTCACGATGGCTGATTCACAGATGACAGCTGAGGAATACAAGGGCGAGGCTTACTGCGTTAAGTGCAAAGAGAAGCGCGCCTTCGAAGGACATGTAAAGGTCTCTGATTCTGGCCGTCGCATGGCTCAGGGCATCTGCCCAGTCTGCGGCACCAAGGTCAACCGCATCTTGGGCAAGGCATAAATCTTTAACGCCTCACCATCCTGCAACACCTTTGCAATGATCTGAAGTAGATCCCAGCAAAACGTATTCGCCCCGCGAGCTCACTGCTCGTGGGGCGTTTTGCTTCTCACTTCCTGCTCACCTTTTGCCCACCTATCCCCAGATCTTCGCTGGCCAAATTCGCCGAACTCGTCATGAAGTAATTCTTGGCACATGGACCACAATCGGCTCTTCCCGCGCTTGCTCCCGGGCGTCCACTTCTCATGGGAACAGGACCATCTCTACCTGGGATATCGCCACCGAGGAATCGAAATTGAACTCATCCGAGCAGAGGCGATCTCTCAGAATTCCGAACTCACTCCGCCGATTCTCGCCGCGACCCTTGATATGAGCCGAGGAGAATTTTCACTCTCAGAAATATTTCGCACAGTCGCGCCACCTGGCTCAGAGAATGAACTCACCGCGCTCTTCACTCGGCTGGAATCATCGGGTTATCTCACCTTCGATAATCTCTCAACTAGATCCAAAACTCTCCGCACAGTCAGCGAACTCAGTCATGCGGGTCGAGCACTCCCCGAACTCAATCTCGCCCGCTCTGCTCATTCGATTAGCGATCGTCGAGAGCGCTCCATTCTGATTTTCGGTGAAAATCGGCTCGCCCATCACCTGACCATCTTGTTGCGGGCATCCGGATTTGGATTGGTAAAGCGAATCGATCGACGGGAAGTTGATCGTCGTGATAACCCAGCGATTTCACCACAGATCACGCCGCAAGAAATCATCGGGCTCTCATTCCGCCAAAGTGATATCGGTCGCGATCGGGCCGCATTGATTGCCGAACTTGAGAGTGGTATCAACATTCATGAACAGCACGCGCCTGGTAAAGATCAAGCCCAGCAAGGTTTTCCCAGTACCCCCTCATTGATTATTACCACCCATGAAACCCAACCGGATTACCGCTATCGATGGATGAATGAGGGAATCCCTCATCTTCTTATCTCTTCACTTGCTGATCACCAGATCGAGATTGGCCCCATTGTTCTCCCGGGCCAAAGCCCCTGTGGGCGATGTATCGAAATGGCTGAAAGCGCCATAAATCCGATATATCGAAAATGGCGCATGAAGGAGATGCATGCCACAGGCGTCGAACTCTCATCAGCAACTGTGAGCGCAATAGGAGGCCTTGTCGTACTCGAACTCATCTCATTCTTTAACGGCAATTCCACGCTGATCGGGCGAAGCAAGCGCTTTGACTTACATAATGCAATGAGCCCAGTAGATCTCTACTGGGCTCCTCATCCAGAGTGCGGATGCACGCAACTCAATTAGTGCGGATGCACGCAACTTAACTAGCTAACTCCATCTCATCGACTGAATTCATCACAGGCGTTAATCGTGGCCGTCCTGCCTTTCGCTTAGCCACGATCGTTCTGCCATCTTCGAAGAGTTCGCCACCCCAAACACCACATGGCTCTTGACGCGAGATCGCACCTTCGAGGCACTGGGCTTTGAGTGGACAACCACCACAGAGCGCCTTTGCAGATGCGATCGTAAGTGCATTATCCGAGAAGAATGTTTCGGGCTCGGCTGTGTGGCAGGGTAGGTTAAAGGTAGCGTCGGCGGTATAGCCAACTCCGACCTTTGCCTCAGGGCCTTCGGCCCAACCTGGTACCAACAATTCGCTGAAGAGAACGCTCATCGCATCTCACCTTTCTGCTCCGGTTAACTTTCTTCTCGTTTAATTGCTCTTTTTCTTTTAACTTTTTAACTTTTTAACTTTTTAACTTTTAGGGAACTTTGCCTAGATAAAGCAAAAGGGCCGCTCATCCGATTGGATGTGCGGCCCTGGGGCTTTAACTCTCAGCTAGCTGAGGTTGCTCCAGGATCCGCTACCCATAAAATGCTTATTGGCATATGCGGCTGCATAGGCGCGATAAGCGTGGGCTGCGGTTGTATGAGGGCGAGTAGCTGGTGTAGCTGCTACCGATGCCAAGGCGCGCCAAGCCGACGCGGTAACCGCGTTTGCTCCTGCAGAAATGATTGCCTGTGACATGTTGTAAAGGGTAGGGGATCAAGAATTGATGGCGCAACCCAATTAATGGTCAGGGTTGGGCGGGTTCTTATTGCGAGATTGCGCTCAAAAATGGGCTCGGCTGACCGAAATAGGAGATTTCGATCCGCGATTTCGCCCGGGTCAGGCCCACATAGAAGAGGCGACGCTCTTCATCGATCGCTGTGCCCATCGGCAAGAGCCCATCACTGACACCGGCTAAATAGACAATCTCCCACTCCAAGCCTTTGGCGGCATGCAAAGTGGCCAGAATGACGCCTGGCAGAGTTGGCGGATTGTTCTGCTCGGCCCGATCTTCGAGCTCGCGCAAGAAGGTGCGCATCGATGGCGCACCATCATCGAACAAAGTCTGCGCTAGTCGAATGAGCGCTTGGATGTAATCGGCATCGCCAAAGGGGCGAAGAATAGATTTCACATCATCGAGCCAATTACCGTCTTCGGATGGAAGTACCGATGATTGACGAATCACTTTCATGACATCGCGAACATCGGTGCGCTCAAAGAAGCGCTCATTGCTCTTGACCTGGGTCTTCACGCCCAGCTCTCCTAGCGCTGATTCAAAGAGTTCCAATTGAGAATTCGTTCGAGTAAGAATTGCGATCTCTGGCATCTCTGGACCTTGATTGATTAAATCGCGAATCGATTGCGCAATTGTTTTTGCTTCCAGTTGTGCGGAATTAAATCCAGAGACACTTGGCTTGGCGCCAGAAGTATTCATTGAGGCAAGCTCATGGCCCTCTGTTCCGAGCATTCCACCAGCGCGTAAAACCGCATTGGCACTTCCAATGATTTCAGGGGTCGAACGATAGCCACGAGTGAGTCGAATTACTTGAGCTTCCGGGAAGCGTCGAGTGAATCCCAAAAGGAATGTCGATGTAGCGCCCGCAAATGAGTAAATCGTCTGGGCAGCATCTCCCACCACGCAAATATCATCGCGAGTGCCCAACCAAAGATTGAGAAGGCGCTGCTGCAATGGTGAAACATCTTGATATTCATCGACAGTGAAATATCGGTATTGATCACGGACTTTGTCGCGAGCAGTCTTATCTTCTTCCAGCATCCCTACAGTGAGCAGCAGGACATCTTCAAAATCTATGGATCGTTCTTGTCGCTTAAGGGTTTCGTAGGCATCATAGATTTTTGCAATATCGCCAAACTTTTCGCGATCACCACGACCGCTACCTAACCGAAGTTCTCGGCCAAGTGTCGTTGCCTGGTCTACATAATCCTGAGGACCGATCTCTAGCGCCTTCGCCCATTCAATTTCGCTAGCGATTTCGCGCAAGTTGCTGGCCGAAGGCGCAAGCGTGCTATCGGATCGAGAGAGAGATTCCGAGATAAAGCCAGATTTCATCGTTAAGAGCGATGGAAATTGCCCCCCAAAAGAATATGGCCAAAAGTAAGTGAGCTGTTTGAGAGCTGCTGCGTGAAAGGTTCGCGCAGTGGCATTGGGGACTCCGAGTGAACGAAGGCGGGCCCTCATTTCACCAGCTGCTCGAGCAGTAAAGGTGAGAGCTAATACTTTTCCGGGAACAGTAACGCCCGCTGCAATCGCATAAGCGATCCGGTGGGTGATGACTCGGGTCTTACCGGTGCCGGCGCCCGCAATCACACAGACTGGTCCCTTGATCGCGGTAACAACTTCGCGTTGTTCGGGATCCAAGTGAGCAAGGATTGATTCCATGCTGCGCACGGGATCAGGAGTTAAGTGGCTGGCCATACCAAGCTTCAATCATCTTGCGAGATACGCTCATCAGCGGCGGCAGATTAAGAGAACCATCAGCTACGGCAGTGCTGAGTTCGGCACGAGTGAACCAACGAATATCAACAATCTCTTCGCCATCAGGCTTTGCTAATTCCGGCGAATCAGTGACTGCAGAAAAGGCAATCATGATGGAGGCCGGAAATGGCCACGGCTGAGATCCAAGATAAGTAATTTCGCTGACCGGAAGATTTGCCTCTTCCATAACTTCGCGGGCAACACATCGTTCGAAAGATTCACCGGCATCAACAAAGCCAGCAAAGTTGGAGTAGCGCCCCTCGACCCAGACTTTTTGGCGACCGAGCAAGATTCGATCAGCGCGATCGGTGACTAAGACAATCATCGCTGGATCTGTGCGCGGATAATGTTCGCTGCCATCAGCATCGCACCGTCTCACCGATCCGCCATTGCTCGAAGTCGTTGTCGATCCGCACTTGGGACAGAAGCGATGGGTATGGTGCCAATTCGCTAGCGCCTGGGAATGAACTGCTAAACCAATCTCAAGATCGCTAAGGTCATCACCGATCTCTCGCAGCGTCTTAAAGTGTTGAAGGAGATCTGTTGCTTTCTCGATCGAATCCTTCGTGGCGCTTTCTGTCGCGCTCACCGATTGGGTGCACCAAGCAAAGTATCCAGTGCCATCGAGTTGACCGAGAAAGATTCGCTCACCTTCATAGAAGGCCGATGAGCTCTCCAGCGCCGCAATCTCGACTGAGCTAAATAATGCGAGCCCCTCACCGGCAGTGGCGAATTTGCCATCAGCCAGATGAAGGATGCGACCTGACTCCCAGAGCTCGGCTAGGTGGGTGGGATTGAGCCGAAGTTCGCCGGCGCGATCGATTCCCGCACGAGCGAGAGGGAGTTCTAGCGGCTTCACGAGCCCAACTTACCCGAAGAGTAGAGCGCGATGAAAAGCGCCCCTAGGCTTACCGTCATGCGCATCGCCACCTGGAATTTGCTCCACGCCATGGCGATCCCACCCCGCACACCCATCCATCGGCGGGAGTTACGCGAGCTCTCAGAATTCATCATGACTGAGTTACGCCCTGATCTCATCGCTTTCCAAGAGATCGATAATTTCCAGGAGCGATCAGGAAATATCGAACAGGTCAAAGAGATTGCCACCGCAATAGGTGCCCACTATTTCTTTTACGCCCCCACGATTCTGGGGACGCCCGGTGAAAGCTGGAAGAAACATCCAACCCACTCCACCCAAGTAGAGAGCGTCTTTGGCAATGCCCGCACTCAAGTGCCCAGTTATGGAATTGGGATTGTGAGTAAATCGCCCGTTATCAATTGGGAAGTTTTGCAACTAGGCAGATCTCGTATTGGTTTACCGCTGGCCGTGCCGAAGGATGATGGCAAAGGCGTCCGCTTTCTCTATGTGAAAGATGAACCCCGCATCGCACTCGCGGCGATTTTAGAAAATGGAATTACCGTAATCGCAACTCACCTCTCCTTTGTGCCATTCGTTAACCTCTACCAACTCCGCAAACTCAAGAAATGGTCAACCACACTTCCGGGCGAGACCCTGATTGTGGGAGATCTCAACTTGCCATGGAGTTTGCCGGCAAAATTTTCAGAAGTTGCACGTACCGGAAAGTGGCGCTCATTAGTGAATGCAAAAAGCTATCCATCTTGGGGCGCAAAAGTGCAGTTTGATTACCTGCTGACACAATCAACTCGCTTACGAATCAAGAGCGTGAAAGCCCCTAAGCCTTCTGGCTTTAGCGACCACTTGCCACTTGTTGTGGATGTGAAGATCTAGGTCAGCGGATATTTGGTGATCAGCGCCGTCAACTGCGCTTCATCGTAGAGATCAGCCGGCCGAACGGTCTGGTTATCGCCAATGTAATGGAAGGCGGCACTTATCTTCGATAGCTCTATTTTGTAGAGCTTGGAATAGGCGAGGCGATACATCGCCAATTGGATGGCAGCAACTTCTAGATCATCGCCACTCTTGGCGCGACCAGTCTTCCAATCAACGACTTCATACTTATCGCCATCTCGATAGACCGCATCAATTCGCCCTCGTAGGAGGGTGCCAGCAAGGACCGTTTCGAACGGAACTTCAACAGCGATCGGACGCTGTGATCCCCAGGCGCTTGCCAACCACTTATCTTGTAGCTCTTTGAGTGGAATTGAATCTTCATCGAATGGATCTGCGCTATCGAAGACTTCATCCCCAAAGAGCAGTGGATCGGTAAATTGCTTCTCCACCCACAAGTGAAATTCTGTGCCTCGACGGGCATATTTATCGATGTGATTGGGCATGGGCCGGCGAAGTGAGAGCGCCAGCGCTTCTGGATTTTGCGAGAGTGCAATAAGAGTGGAGACGGATAGTCGATCCGGAAGGGCGATGGTGAGAGGTGCTGCGATCGCTGCCGATTCATTGATCAGCGCCGTTGCATCACTAGCCCAACTCGAGATCTCATCATCTGCCAACGGCACCTGCGTAAAATCGAAGGGCTTTGCACCTCGAACTAATTCAGCAGATTCACGCATTGTGGCCTCGATCGAAATCTGGCGGGGCCACTCTGCCGTACGCGGCGTATCGATCGTTGGATTCTTACCTTCTGGCTTTTCGATCGTGGAGATCAATGACTCAGCTGAGTGCGAAGCTGCTGTCTCAGCCGCCCAGATATAGAGCTCGCTGGGGTCAACTGCGCCAGCGCCCGTAACAAACCACGAAGATGTGCAGAGGAGGGAAGATTTGGCACGGGTGAAAGCTACGTAGGCCAAGCGAAGCTCTTCTTCATGGCGACGAGAATTCCAAGACCGGTAGGACTCTTCTAGCGCTTTCTTAGTCTCTGAATATGTGGCACCGCTCCCCGATGCCGTATTTACATCGCGCGGGAATTCAAAGTCATGAAGCTGTGCACTGTCGCCTCGTAATTCGATCGGCAACGCACCGGAATCCTTGAGCCAGTGATCGCTCGCTTTGCCGCTGCTCGGGAAGTTTCGCGCAACCAGGCCCGGCACTGCAACGCAGTCCCATTCGGAGCCTTTTGCCGCGTGAATAGTGAGTATTTGAACCGCATCCGTACTGACATCGACAGAGGTAGGTTTGAGGCCCCCTTCTTCCTTATCGGCGATTTTTAGCCATTCGAGGAAGGTGAAGAGTGTGCCACCATTGCGTTGGAATTTGCTGGCCTCGTCCAAGAAAGCATCGAGGTGTTTACGACCGCTCTGCCAACCATCGCGAACCAAGACTTCGGTATCGAGGCTCAAAAATCGTTCTGCTTCTAGGATTGCATCGGTAATAGATCCACCAAGATAGCGACGGAGCAAACGAAGCTCGGCCGCAAATTTTACGAGTCGAGCAAAGCCGTCATCACTGAAACCGTGTTCGAGATATTTCTTACCTGCAATTAACATATCGAGTAATTCAAGGGATTCGATCGCACTTCCTACCGCGAAATCATCAGCCTCCAGGTTCGCTGCGCTGCCTTGTTCGAGCAGAGAAATCAAGGTGTCGGTCCGACTTGATGCTTCATCATTGTAGGAACGATTGCGAGTGAATTTTCCGAGCGCAGCGAGATCGCGGGGACCTAGATTGAGTCGTGGCCCAGTCAGCAATCGCAAGAGAGAAGAGCCAGAATCTGGGAAGGTGAGAGTGCGCAGTAGCGCCAAAATGTCGGCAACTTCTGGGACATGAATGAGACCGCCGAGTCCAACTACTTCGACGGGAATACCTCGTGCGCGAAGAGCGGATTCGATCTCCTCAATATATTTACGGGTACGAACTAATACCGCGCAAGTATTTTTCGCAAGAGATCGCGCTCCAGATTGGCCATCGGCAAACCAATAGCGCGCAATGTGATCGGCGACGGCGATTGCCTCCATCTCCATCGTCTCGAATTGCCCCGCCAAAAGTTCGCCTACACCGGCTCGCTTACTCAGAGCTAGTCGGCCCACACTTGCGACCTTGCCTGAAGCGAGATTGATCTCATCCACGGCGCGATTAGCAAGATCCAAAATGCGAGCATCATTGCGCCAGGTAGTCAGAAGCGAATACTGATTGCAGGTAGCTCCCGATGGCCCGATAAAGGTAGGGGCAAAGGTGGCTAGTGTCTGCGAACTAGCGCTGCGCCAACCATAAATAGCTTGGTGCGGATCTCCAACTGCCGTGACCCCATGGCCTTGGCCAAAAAGCGCTGATAAGAATCGAACTTGGCTATAGGAGGTATCTTGATACTCATCTAGGAGAACGACTTTGTACTTCGATTTTTCCAGAGAAGAGATATCAGGGAATTTCTCCACGAGTGTTGCAGCCAATGACATTTGGTCGTTAAAGGTAAGTAATCCTCGCTCAAAGCGATAACGGTCATAAGCCTCGACCATCGGCAAGATGGCTAGGCGTTCATTGATTTTCTCAATCGCATCGCGTACCTCTTTGTTCGAGGATTTACCCGAGAGCGATGCAAACTTCTTCAACATGGGATTGGTAATTGCTCGAATCTCTTCGGCTGATCGTGAGTGCTCCCCCATCGCCGCCGACAAATCCATGACACTTTCAACGATAGATTTGAGACTACTAGTAAAGCGATAATCGCTCTGATCAAAATTCTTCACAATGGTGTTTGCGATCTGCCATGCGGCAGCTTCACCAATAGGTTCAACGCCACTATCAATTCCCATGCGGATTGAGTGCTCGGAGAGAACCCGGCCAGCATAGGAGTGGTAAGTCGCAACCTGCACCGCAATGTCGAGAGATCCACCGTGCTGTGAATCGTGCGGAAGCAAACCGGCTGTGCGAAGTTGACGAAGACGTGTGCGGATTCGAATCGCAAGTTCACCGGCAGCTTTCCGGGTAAAGGTCAGGCCCAGAACTTCATCGGGGCGAACTAAGCCATTTGCCACTAGCCAGAGCACTCGCGCTGACATCGTCTCAGTCTTGCCAGAGCCTGCGCCAGCAATAACTACAGATGGCGTCAGGGGCCACGATTCGATGATTGCCGCTTGTTCTTCGGTGGGGTCATGCATCGCCACACCGCTCTCGCGAAGTAGCTCAGCTATCTTCTTCGCTGAATATTTAAATTCACTCATGGCTCGATCACCGTCCGCCCTTCAGATTGCAAGGGACAGAGTGCTTTAACAGCGCAGGTGCGACAGCGAGAATTGATGGTGGCGGTAAAGGTAGTAGCTGCCATTGCTTCGGCGCTGGCGATGATATCGGCGCGAACCGCATCAGGATCAATGACAGCTTGTTCGCGAATTGTCGCTTTGACTGCATCCCCACCCAAGAAGACAAGCTCGGCTCCGCCGGAATCCTGAGAAAGTGGTTTGTTATCAACGAGGAGATTCTTAAATCCGCCTTCAGTGACTGCCAATTGGTAGCCCTGTAGCTGCTTATGATCTTGTGCTTCGGTCACAGAAGTATCAGAACCACCGCTCTTGAGGTCGACGATATAGACCAGTCCGTTAACATCAATTTCAATACGATCTGCGCTGCCAATTAATTTAGCTCGACCAATCGGAATTTCAAATCGCTCTTCAACTCCAACTAGGGTGCGCCCATTGGAGTAATTTTTCTCGTGCCATGCAAAGAACTTGCTCAGTTTCCGAGTTGCTTCGCCAAATTCATATTCGCGAACCCATCCAGTGTTGTTATTTATTAACTTCCAATTATCGGCTAGCCGCTCCTGGAGTTGATCAAAGGTCAAGCTCGGTTCTTTATGTAGGAGCGAAGCCAGCGCGTGAAGAGCTGTACCGATTAACTGGGCACTGGAATCACCATCGCGGCCACCGCTTCGTTCGATAAACCATTTGAGGCCACACTCCGAGAAACTCTCTAAATTGCTTGGTGAGACCAAGATAGTTGCGGTTGCTGGCTGCGCAGGATCGGTAGATGAAATCGGAGTCACGCCCAGCCAAGTATTGGGATTAGCGCTTTCAATCCCCGCAGCCGAAAGTGATGCTAAGAGCTTGGCTGCAACCTCAATCTTCTCTGGTGTGGGCGCACCAATTCCCATCGTGGTTCGGCGCAATTGCGCCACGAGTGCTTGAGTGGTGAGTGCTCTAGGCAATTCAAGTATTGCCGCTTCCTCGGAGGAGTGGCCATGAACAAATTCGAAGATCTCTTCGAAGTATGGTGATGGCTCGGAATCTTCCTGGCGATAAGCAGTAGCAATGACTTTGGACTTGGCTCGCGAAAGCGCCACATAGAGCAATCGACGTTCATCTTCGACCAGGGCGCTAGCCGCAGAAGCTTCGATCTCCTCGCGCGAAGTAAGACCACTGCGCAGTGCTTCGACCAATCGCTCAGAGCCTAAGAGTGATCCGCGCTGTCGCAAGTTCGGCCACGTGCCTTCTTGAAGACCCATCAACGCAACATGAGACCATTCCCGCCCCTTGGCAGAGTGAACGGTAAGAATCGAGACCACTTCTTCACGTAGCGCGCGGGCAGTAATGGCATCACCCAGGATTGTTTCGCCGAGAATTTGATTGATGAATTGTGATGGATCGGCATATGGCATGCGATCGGTAAATCGTCTAGCCGACTCAAAGAGCGTCATCATCGCATCAAGATCGCGATCGGCGGCGGCGCCTCGAACTCCACCGCGAAGTGCGCGATCGCGCCACGCGTTAGCTAAGTTTTCACCATCGAAACTCTTTGCACTAGACCAGATTGCCCACAAGAGATCCGAAACGTTCTTGCTCATGCGCAGCGCCTTTTCACCAGCGCGAATGAGATCGCCAATTCGAGCAAGTGGGGCGAAGAGCGGTGAATCTAGCGGCGCGATCGGATCCTTGATGTAATCAATGATGCTTTCCGTGGAGGTGCGCAGATCATCGGCCTCACGCTCCTTGCTTACTTCAACACGGATCTGTCGAAGCGTCAGCGCATCTGCCCCGCCAATCTCACTGCGAAGGAGTTCTTCGATGATCTCCCAATTCTTTGGAGTCAGCGCAATCGAGCCCAAGGAGATCTGAGCAACGGTGAGAAATGGACGGATCGCGGGGTTTTCTGCCAGTGCCAGAGCCTGCGCATCAACATCGAGCGGAATTCCATTGAGAGCAAATGCACGAGATAGAGCTGCTACGCCCGATGCTGGAGAGCGCAAAATGACTGCCATTTCTGACCATGGCACCCCATCGCGAAGGTGGGCGGTTCGGAAAGTGTGGGCGATGTAATTGGCGCAATCACTGGCACTCGCGAGTTTTACAGCGTCGATGGCTGACTTCAGGCCTTCAGGCGCAGCTAATTCAACTTTTTTGCGGGCCGGTGAACGCACTCTAAATCGTGAAGCTATATCAGCACTCAATTGATCGATTGCCGGCTCGCTTCGGAAATTGTGCTCTAAGAGAATGGAGGAGGCACCGATGGAATCTGCATAGCCGGCAATACCCTCGGGATCAGCCCCACGAAAACGACCAATGGCCGAGTCTGGATCGGCAAAGAGCGTGAGATCTTTGCCTGCAATCAGTGAGAGCAGCTGGCGTTGAGCGATATCGCTCTCGTGGAATTCATCGATATAGATCGCGCTAAAGCGATTGCGATACAAGAGAGCTAATGTGGCATCGCTGCGCAATTGATTGATTGCCTGCGAAATAATTGCGCTCGGGTCAATGCGAAGAGGCGTGCCCGGAACGCTGGCATAACGAAGGGCCATGACATTGTCATAGACTTCCCAAAATTTAGCCGCTGGCTCCCAATATTTCTCGCGCATGGATTGAGAAAGTTCGATCAGTTCTTGATAACTCATATTACGTTCGGATGCGCGGAGAATGAGATCGCGTAGCTCGCGCGCAAAGCCCCGGGTGTGAAGCGCAAGTTCGAGATCTTTTGGCCATGCAACGCCAGGACTATCTTCGGGATACTCGAGAAGTGAACGGATAAAGAGATCTTGTTCGGCGCCCGAAACTAGAACATAAGATGGTGAATCCAGATCGCTCTTCTCATTAATAATAGAGAAAGCAAGTGAGTGGAATGTTCGAGCAATCGGTTCAAAAGCACTGAGCGTTGTGCGAAGTGCAATCTGATCGCGAATCTCTGATGCTCGTTCGCGACCATAAGCCACAATCAAGATGGAGTTGGGATTCATCCCCGCATTGATCCGAGAAACGACAGATTCCACAAGGGTCGCACTCTTGCCAGTCCCAGGGGCGCCATAAACAATCAGCGGTGAATGGGTAGCTCCAGCGCAATGCGCCAAGACCTGAGATTGGACGGCAGTCGGCTCGAAGGTCGAGGCGGCCTTCACCCGTCGAACCAGCGCGAACTCCCGTGATCCCATAGGGCTATCTAAACCAATGGGGCCGACAATTGCCTCCACCAACCCATGAAGTAGGCTTGATAAATGAGGAAAAGCGGCCCTAACCGAGTTCTTAGACTCGTTATCAGCGCTCTCCTCCTCCTGACCAGCCTCGCTGCTCTTTCGACCATAGCTCCAGCTGCAAGCGCTGCTCCCACCTCATCAGATTATTCACTGAGCTTTAATGGCACCAGCCAATATGCCGGTGTGGCCGACCAACAAATCATTCCCGCCTCAACATCTACGATGAATATCGTTGTATCTACCCGCGGTGGCAATCGCTAACTCACTGAAGCTACTCCCATTAAAAAAGCCCCGCAGATTATCTCCGCGGGGCTCTCTTAATTACTTATCGGTGGCTATTCGCCGCTCTGATTGACCTTCTTGGCGCGGCCGACGTTACGGGCACGCTCATTCTGATCAAGGATTACCTTACGAACACGAACGAACTTAGGTGTGACTTCTACGCACTCATCTTCGCGACAGAATTCAAGCGCCTGCTCGAGGTTGAGTAAACGTGGTGGAATGATGCGGTTCGCATCATCGGCGCCCGATGAACGCATATTGGTGAGCTTCTTTTCGCGAACGATATTAACGTCCATATCTTCGGTACGAGAGTTCTCGCCGACAATCATGCCTTCGTAGACTTCAGTTCCCACTTCGAGGAAGATCACGCCACGCTCCTGGACACCATCGACTGCATAAGCAGTGACGGTTCCGCGGCGGTCTGCGACAAGTGATCCGCTCAAACGGGTGCGGATTTCACCGCTCCAGTTCTCGTAACCATCGAAGACGTGGTGAATAAGTCCGGTTCCACGAGTTTCGGTAAGGAACTCGGTACGGAATCCAATAAGTCCACGTGATGGGACCTTGTAATCCATACGAATCCAGCCAGTACCGTGGTTCACCATTTGTTCCATGCGGCCCTTACGAAGTGCCATGAGCTGAGTGACAACACCGAGATAATCCTCAGGAATATCAACGGTCAAACGCTCCATTGGCTCCTGCAGCTTGCCGTCGACCATCTTTACAACAACTTGTGGCTTTCCGACAGTGAGTTCGAAGCTTTCGCGACGCATCATTTCTACAAGCACAGCGAGCTGAAGTTCGCCGCGGCCCTGGACTTCCCAAGTATCTGGGCGGTCAGTATTAACGACGCGAAGCGAGACGTTACCGATCAATTCTGCATCCAAGCGGTTCTTTACTTGGCGAGCGGTAAGCATCTTTCCTTCTTGACCAGCAAGAGGAGAAGTATTGATACCGATGGTCATCGAAATTGATGGCTCATCAACGGTGATCAATGGAAGTGCGTGTGGACGCTCGAGATCGGCAAGGGTCTCGCCCAAGGTAATGGTTTCGATACCAGCAATAGCGACGATATCGCCAGGACCAGCTTCTGTTGCAGGAACACGTGTGAGTCCATCGGTGATCAAGAGTTCTGAAATCTTCACGCGCTCGGAAGTTCCGTCAGTCTTCATCCACATGACGTTCTCGCCCTTTTTGATGACGCCTTCGCGGATACGGCAGAGTGCGAGACGACCTAGATAAGGAGAGGAGTCGAGGTTGGTGACGTGTGCCTGGAGTGGTGCACCCTCGTGATAGACCGGTGCTGGAATGGTATTGAAGATAACTTCAAAGAGCGCATCCAAGTTTTCGCGATCTGGCATGACGCCATTCTCAGGACGTGTCATCGATGCGCGACCAGCTTTAGCTGATGCATAGACAACGGGGAATTCAATCTGCTCATCATTAGCATCGAGATCGAGGAAGAGACCGTAAGCCTCATCGACAACTTCTGGAATACGTGAGTCAGGGCGATCAACTTTGTTGATGACCAAAATGACGGGGAGGTTCTTCTCCAGTGCCTTACGGAGTACGAAGCGAGTTTGAGGAAGTGGGCCTTCCGATGCATCGACGAGAAGGATTACGCCATCGACCATTTCAAGTCCGCGCTCTACTTCGCCACCGAAGTCGGCGTGGCCTGGTGTATCAATAATGTTTACAGTCTGCGCACCGCGACGGATCGAGGTGTTCTTCGCAAGAATGGTAATTCCCTTTTCGCGTTCGAGGTCCATCGAGTCCATGACGCGATCGCGGTCTTCGCCCTCTTTCTGGTGCTCAGTAAAGGCACCGGACTGGGTCAACATCGCATCGACCAGAGTGGTCTTGCCATGGTCCACGTGAGCAATAATCGCCACATTTCGAAGGTCATCGCGCTTCTTGAGTTCGCCAGTTATATATGGGCTCTTCTCGTACTTAATTTTTGTCATTAGTTATTAAACCTAAATTCCACTACATCGCCATCGGACATTACATATTCCTTGCCTTCCATACGGGCCTTGCCCTTGGCCTTCGCTTCCGCGACAGAGCCAGCAGCAACTAAATCATCAAAGGAGATGACTTCGGCCTTAATGAAACCTTTTTGGAAATCGCTATGGATGACACCAGCAGCAACGGGTGCGGTATCTCCTTTATGGATTGTCCAGGCGCGGGTCTCTTTTGGACCCGCCGTGAGATAAGTCTGTAAACCAAGTGTGTTGAATCCAACGCGTGCCAAAGTCTTGAGACCAGGTTCTTCTAATCCGATCGCTTGCAAGAGTTCAAGTGCATCGGCATCGTCGAGTTCGGATAATTCAGCTTCTGTCTTTGCGTCTAGGAAGATCGCTTCAGCCGGGGCAATCATTGCTTGCAACTTCGCCCGAAGTGTTTGATCGCTGAGTTCAGAGGCATCAACATTGAAAACATAGAGGAATGGCTTGGCAGTCAGGAGGTGTAATTCGTAGAGCGCCTCCAAATCAACTTTCGATGCTGAGAGCAACTTTCCTTCATTCAAAACTTTTTGCGCTTCGAGCGCGGCTGCCAAAACTGGCGCCTTCTCTTTGGCAACGCGCGCCTCTTTTTCTAGACGAGGTAGCGCCTTTTCAATTGTCTGCAAATCTGCGAGCGCAAGTTCGGTATTAATAACTTCGATATCCGATGCTGGGTCAACGAACTCAGCGGTGCGCTCACCTTCGCGCGTGACGTTTTCATCGTTAAAGACGCGGATGACTTGGCAGATTGCATCGGTCTCGCGAATATTTTGTAAGAACTTATTGCCCAGGCCCGCGCCTTCTGAGGCACCCTTCACAATTCCAGCGATATCCACGAAGGAGACAACGGCAGGCAAGATCTTCTCAGAGCCGAAGATGCCAGCGAGAACAGGAAGTCGGTCATCGGGAACGCCGACCGTTCCGACGTTCGGCTCGATGGTGGCGAAGGGGTAATTGGCAGCCAAGACGTTGTTCTTGGTCAAGGCGTTAAAAAGGGTCGATTTACCCACGTTGGGCAGTCCGACAATTCCGATTGATAGGCTCACGAGGAGTAGAGCCTACGCGTAATTGTCAGTGCCTCCTGCCACCATAGGCACATGAACCAGATTTCAGGCGTAATCATCGGAATAATTCTTGGGCTCGGCCTCGGATTTCTCATCGGAAAGCTCGTTTCGGCCAATAAAGCGGCCGAAAGTGGCGCCACCACCCTTGCCCTGAATGAGGCCCTCACACAAGAACGAGAGCGAGCCAAACTCCTCTCCGAACAGCTCGCCCAATTGCGCAGCGAGGAGAGCGAGAAAGTTCGCCTCGATGAAGGACTTAAAGCGGTCACAACGTCCATGAAGACTCTGGCCGAACAGGCACAAGCCGCTGAGATCAAACGCGCCGAAGCCGAGAGCGCCATGAAAGCGCAGATCGACCATATGAAACTCGGTAATGAGACCCTGCTTCGCGAAACTACAAAACTTGCTGGAGCGCTCTCTAATTCACAGACCCGGGGCAAGTATGGCGAAGCCCAACTGGAAATGATTCTCGAAAACTCTGGCTTAAAAGAGAACGTTCACTTCTTCAAACAAGATTACCAAGTTCGTGAAAGCGTCGGTAGCAAAGAGATTAGCAAGCCCGATATTCGCATCGCCATTCCTGGTGGTAGCGAGATTTATATCGACTCCAAATTCCCATTCGATCGCTTCCTTGAAGCAGTTGTCGAAAAAGATCCAGCACTCAAGGCCGAGCTCATGGCCCAACATGCCAAAGATCTCTTAGGACACGTCACCGCACTTGCCAAGCGCGGCTATCAAGAAGGACAGAACTCTCCAGACTATGTCGTTCTCTTTGCACCCTTCGAATCAATTCTTAGCGAGGCGCTAGAAGTAGACCCACTTCTCCTTCACAAGGCATTTGAAAAGGGCGTCACCATCGCTACTCCCACAACTATGATGGCCCTACTTCGTACCGTTGCTTATGTCTTTAGCCAATCGGATATGGCACATAATGCAAGTGCAATTAAGGAGCTTGCCGGCGAACTCATTAAGCGCATCGGCAAAGTCCACGGAAAGATTGCCACTTTAGGTGATCGTATTAAATCCACAGAACGCGCCTTCAATGAACTGATCGCTAGCTCGGAAGAAAATATGCTTCGCCCGGCCAAGAAGATGGTGGCGTTGGGCGTTCCCTCTAAAGGCAAACTCTCAGCAACTACTCCCATCGATGATGAGGTCCGTCAATTAAAGGCGAAGAGCGGTAACGAACTCGATCTCTCCATCGATGATGGCGACGAGGATGAATCTTTCGACGATTTAGAGGAGAATAATTAAATGAGCACGATGACAACTAAGGCGATCGCCCTTCCCAAGAAGCCACTTACTGGCCCCGGCCTCACCGTACCTGGCGTTGTCATTCTCCAATTTCTCATCATCTTCCTCTTCGAAGCCTTTGAATTCGCCTTCACCAAGGTCGGGCTCTTCACAGGAATCGCTATTCTGATTTCCATTGGTGGCGGCCTCTATCTCGGTCGCACCGGCACATCACTTGCCATTGCCGTTAATCCACCGCTCGCATTCTTCTTCTCCACCATTCTTCTCATGGTGACCATCGGCGGAGTCGGGCTACACGTCACAAAGATCGGCCTTGATCTCGTAACCAGTCTTTCAGGAGTTGCGCCTTACTTAATTACCGGCGCAGTTATCGCTTGGATCGCACACTTCACACTTGCAGTGCGCAACCGCCCATCACGTTTACGAGCAGAGTCAGCCGAATAATTTAAACCTTACCCGCTGCCTTCATTTCGCGGCGAAGCTCTTGCGGCATGGCAAAGGTCAAATGCTCTTCCATGGCAGTGACTTCTTCAACATTGCCAAAGCCTCGCTCGGCTAGCCAAATCAAAAGGTCACGTACCAAAATCTCAGGCACTGATGCTCCGCTACTCACGCCAACCGTAGTAACACCTTCGAGCCACTCTTCTTTTGCCTCAGTTGCAAAGTCGATCAAGTAGGCAGCTTTAGCTCCATATTCGAGTGAGACTTCTACTAAACGAACTGAGTTCGATGAATTTGTCGATCCAACAACAAGCACTAAATCAGCCTGGGGCGCGATCTGCTTAATTGCAACTTGACGATTTTGGGTGGCATAGCAAATGTCATCACTAGGTGGATCCATCAAATTAGGGAAGCGCTTGCGTAGCGCGGCAACAGTGGTGAGAGTTTCATCAACGCTGAGTGTGGTCTGCGAGAGCCACGCAACCTTATTTTCATCACGGACTTGAATATCATCGATACCGTCAAGGCCATCGACCAAAATGACATTGTTAGGCGCTTCACCCGCTGTGCCTTCAACTTCTTCATGGCCTTCATGTCCGATTAACAAAATATCGAGATCATCAGCTGCGAATCGTTTTACTTCGTGGTGAACTTTAGTGACGAGTGGACAGGTCGCATCGATAGTGCGAAGGCCGCGGGCAGCGGCAGATTCGTGGACCGCAGGTGAAACACCATGCGCCGAGAAGACCACAGTTGCACCTTCAGGAACTTCTTCGTTCTCTTTAACAAAAATAACGCCACGGGCTTCCAAGGTGGTGACCACATGCTTATTGTGAACAATCTCTTTGCGAACATAGACCGGCGCACCATAGAGCTCAAGTGTCTTTTCCACGGTGACAACGGCGCGATCCACGCCCGCGCAATAGCCACGAGGGGCTGCCAGAAGGACACGCTTCTCTGAACTCATAGGAGAACTCTAATAGGTACGGCCAATATGCTCTTCCCATGCTCGAAACCTCCGCTGACTCCCCCGTACCAGTTCGGGTCATTTCAGAGGCGATCGGCGATTATCTCAGCAGACTTGGTGCAGTCTGGATCGAAGGCGAATTATCAGAAGTCACCGTTCGCCCGGGTGCCCAGATGGTATTTATGCGCCTGCGCGATACCAGCGCCGATATGAGTATTTCGATCATGGCCCACAAATCTGTCGTTGAAGCGGTTCAACCGCTGCCACAAAATGCTCGAGTCGTGATGCACTCCAAAGTCTCTTGGTATGCCAAGAATGGCTCGCTCTCCTTTAGCGTCAAGGAGATTCGCCAAGTCGGGGTCGGTGAACTTCTTGCGCGTCTGGAAGAACTTAAAAACCAATTGGCCAAAGAAGGCCTCTTCGATGCCGATCGCAAAATCGAACTTCCTTTCCTGCCGCGCGCAGTCGGCGTTATTTGTGGTCGCAATAGCGATGCCGAAAAAGATGTTGTCGAAAATGCCAAACGCAGATTCCCTGGTGTTCGCTTTGAAATTCGCGAAGTTGCGGTCCAAGGCGCTGCAGCGGTTGTTGAAGTATCGGCTGCGCTTCGAGAATTAGAAGCTCATCCTGAAGTCGATGTCATCATCATTACCCGCGGCGGTGGATCTTTCGAAGACCTTTTGCCATTCTCCGATGAAAGTCTGATTCGCCTGGCTGCAAGCTGTGCTACTCCCATCGTTAGCGCCATTGGCCACGAGAAGGACTCACCACTTCTGGATCTAGTTGCAGACTGGCGCGCCTCTACTCCCACCGATGCCGGCAAACGTGTGGTCCCCGATATGAATGAAGAGTTGGTAAAGATTAAGCAATTGACCGAACGAGCATCACGCAAAATTCATAACATGATTGATTTTGAAATCTCTCGGATTGATCAGTTGTTGGATCGCCCTGTCATGCGTGAGCCATCGACCATGGTCGAAAACCGCCGTGAGCAACTCCGCATCCTTCTTACTCGCTCGTGGCGAAGCACCGATCACGCCATCGCACTCGGGCGCGAGGAGATCAACTCCTTGATGGCGGCCGTTCGCGCTCTCTCCCCACAGGCGACCTTGGATCGTGGCTATGCCGTGGTGCACGATCAAGCGGGCGCCATTGTGCGAAGCGCCACAGATCTCGCTACTGGCGATCATCTAAAATTGCTCCTCGCCTCAGGAAGCGCGCCGGTCATAGTCGAGTAGATTTAGCTCATGGCCGAGAAGAAGCTTTCCTATGAAGAAGCCCGCGATCAACTCACTTCAATTGTTGCCCAGTTAGAGGGCGGTGGCTCTTCTCTTGAGGAATCCCTCGCACTGTGGGAGAAGGGCCAAGCGCTCTCTAAGATCTGCCAAGAGTGGCTCGATGGCGCTAAGGCCAAGTTGGATGCTGCTCGTCCTGCAAGCGACGAGGATTAATTATGGCTGACTTCACCTATAGCGATCTTCTCCCTATTGGCGAAGATTCCACGCAGTACCGACTTATCTCCACCGAGGGCATCTCCACTTTTATGGCCGAAGGTATGGAGTTTCTCAAAGTATCTCCCGAAGCGATTGAGAACTTAACTGCCGAAGCGATTCACGATATCTCCCATTATTTGCGTACTGAACACCTCGAACAACTCAGCAGCATTCTCGATGATCCTGATGCATCGCCCAATGATCGCTTTGTGGCACTCGATTTACTGAAGAATGCCAATATTTCTGCCGGTGGCATTCTGCCGATGTGCCAAGACACTGGCACGGCGATCGTCATGGGAAAGAAAGGACAGCGCGTCCTCACCACCACCCGCGATGAAGAATCTATCTCGCGCGGTGTTTACGATGCCTTCACTAATCTCAATCTTCGCTATTCACAGATGGCCCCAGTAACAACATGGGATGAGAAGAACACGGGCAACAATATGCCAGCCCAGATTGAAATTTATTCGGATAACCAACACGCAGATGAATACAACTTCTTATTCATGGCCAAAGGTGGCGGAAGCGCAAATAAATCTTTCTTGTATCAAGAGACCAAGGCAGTCCTCAATCCCACTTCATTTATGAATTGGCTAGATGAAAAACTTCGCTCACTCGGCACGGCAGCCTGCCCTCCCTACCACTTAGCAATTGTCATCGGCGGAACAACAGCTGAGCACACTGTGAAAACCGCAAAGTTAGCGAGCGCCCATTATTTAGATTCGTTGCCCACCACAGGTGATGCTGCAACTGGTCGCGGCTTTCGCGATCTCGAACTCGAAGGCAAAGTCTTAGAGCTCACTCGCACCCTAGGAATTGGCGCCCAATTCGGCGGTAAATATTTCTGCCACGATGTCCGCGTAATTCGCTTGCCTCGTCATGGCGCTTCCCTTCCGATCGCGATCGCCGTTTCTTGTTCTGCTGATCGCCAAGCAAAGGCAAAGATCACTAAAGAGGGCATCTTTCTCGAGGTCTTAGAACGCGATCCTGCTCGCTTCTTGCCGGAGACCACCGATGAACACCTCGACGATAACGTCGTCCATATTGATCTCAATCAGCCGATGAGCTCGGTACTCACCGAGCTCTCCAAATACCCCATCAAGACGCGTCTTTCGTTAACCGGAACTTTGATCGTGGCGCGCGATATCGCTCACGCCAAAATTAAAGAGCTTCTGGATTCTGGCAAAGAGCTTCCGCAATATCTGAAGGACCATGCGGTCTATTACGCAGGTCCCGCCAAGACACCGGCAGGGTATGCATCGGGCTCCTTTGGACCGACAACCGCTGGTCGCATGGACTCCTATGTCGATCAATTCCAAGCGGCGGGTGGATCGATGATCATGCTCGCCAAAGGCAATCGCTCCAAGCAAGTGACCGATGCCTGCACTACCCACGGCGGCTTCTACTTGGGATCGATCGGCGGACCCGCTGCCCGCCTGGCCCAAGATTGCATCAAAAAGGTTGAGGTCCTGGATTATGCCGAACTCGGCATGGAGGCGGTCTGGAAGATTGACGTCGAAAACTTCCCAGCCTTTATTGTGGTCGATGACAAAGGCAATGACTTCTTCGCCGAAACAAGTAAGCCGCTCACCATTGGTAAGCGGCCGAATTAAACTTTTAAGCGAACGGGCAGTTCTTAGTAATACCCGCGCCGGTGCTTATGGGCCAGGGCCTTGCAGGGAGTTCCATAACGAGCCTTGATATAGGAAAGGCCCCACTTAATCTGGGTAACGGGATTGGTGCGCCAATCGGTGGCAATAATCTCCATCTTGCTCGCGGGCAGAGCTTGGGCAATGCCATGGGCGCCACTGCGGTAATTGTGGGCTTGGAAGTTCCAATGGCTCTCGGAGTTCCAGAGCTGGTTGAGGCAAGAGACCTGAGATGAATTCCACGAGGCGTACTGGCTGGCAATCAATTCTTTGGCAACTTGCTGGGCTCCAACGGAGGTCTTGGCGAGCTGGACCTGCTTGGCCGCCAGGGCCACTAGGGCAAGAGATGAGGCATCGACTGATTGGACGCCATTGAAATCAATGGTGACTGGCTCGGTAGCATCGGTCGTGGCAACCCCTGGAATAGCCGGCAAGGCCGAGATGATATTTGCCGGGCCGGTGCCGACGATATTGGCCAGAACAACCGAATCTTCGAGTGGACCTTGGGCATAGCTGGTATCCATGGTGGCAATACCGGAAAGGAGC
>CAIXHZ010000036.1 GCA_903919375.1 uncultured Actinomycetes bacterium
ATGCAATCTATTCGGTGTACCGATACTCCACTTCCCCGAGTAATAAAACCTTCGATCTCATCGCCAGGAACGGGCGCACAGCATCGTGCCAATTTAACGAGCACATCACCTGCCCCTTCCACATCGACACCAGAAGTATTACGCGGTGCGTGCGAGGCTTGGGTGAAGTTCCCGATATGGTCGATATCCGACTCGGTATGCGAATCATCAACGCCTAACGCCGCTTCCAATTTTTCGATGACGAATTGGGCGCTGATATGGCCGTTGCCAACAGCCGCATACATTGTTTCGATATCGGCATAATGGAGATCATGGGCAAGCTCTAAGATCGCATGGCCGGAGAGAATCTTTTGTAAAGGAAGCCCAGCTTTACGCATCTGACGCGCAATCGATTCGCGCCCAGCATCAATTGCTTCATCTCGACGTTCTTTAGAGAACCACGCTTTAATCTTGGAGCGGGCACGTGGCGAATGAACAAAATTGAGCCAATCACGGCTTGGACCGGCATGCTCACTCTTATTTGTTACTACTTCAACCACATCGCCATTGGTTAGCGCAGACTCCAACGGGACCAACTTGCCATTTACTTTCGCACCTACGCAGCGGTTACCCACTTCGGTGTGGACTGAATATGCGAAGTCAACAGGAGTAGAGCCAGCGGGAAGTGCGATAACACTGCCCTGTGGTGTGAATACAAATACTTCGGGAGTGCGCAAGTCATATCGAAGAGTGTCTAGGAACTCCCCAACATCTTCGGTCTCCTGCTGCCACTCATGAAGTTGTCTAAGCCACGCCACTTCAGGGGCTGCGCCTGCCTGCGCAGATCCCTTCTGCTTATATTTCCAATGTGCCGCAACGCCGTATTCAGCCCTGGTATGCATATCGAAAGTTCGAATTTGAATTTCCACCGCTTTGCCATTGGGGCCAATCACAGTGGTGTGGAGCGATTGATAGAGGTTGAACTTAGGCATGGCGATGTAATCTTTAAAGCGACCTGGCACCGGACTCCATCGGGCGTGAATTGCACCGAGAACTCCGTAACAGTCGCGCACGCTATCCACCAAAACTCTAATTCCGACGAGATCATAAATCTCATTGAAATCTCGGCCGCGCACCACCATCTTTTGATAGACGCTGTAGAGGTGTTTCTGACGACCACTTACTTGAGCTTCAATGCCATCTGCGAGTAGGTCTGACTTGAGGGCATCGACAACTTCGTCCGTTAACTTCGCGCGACTTGGTGTGCGCTCTTGGACTAACCGTTCAATCTCTTCATACTTCTTGGGTTCCACTGTCTTGAAGGAGAGATCTTCGAGTTCCCATTTGATGGCGCTCATACCCAAGCGATGAGCGAGCGGGGCGTAAATATCTAGCGTTTCGCGCGCCTTTCGGGTGGCCGAATCGGAGGCGACAAATTTCCAGGTTCGCGCATTGTGAAGACGATCAGCCAACTTAATCACCAGAACACGAATATCGCGAGACATTGCAACGACCATCTTACGTAGTGTCTCAGCTTCGGCGTTGGGACCATAGGTCAGCTTGTCTAGCTTGGTTACGCCATCAACCAGCGCCGATACTTCATCGCCAAAATCTCGCTTGAGATCAGTGAGTGAATAATCAGTGTCTTCAACGGTGTCGTGAAGGAGAGCGGCAATGATGGTCGCTTCATCGAGGCCAATATCAGCCAAAATTTCGGCCACGGCCAACGGGTGCGTGATGTAAGGCTCACCCGATTTTCGAAGTTGGCCGGAATGCGCCGCATCTGCAACATCATAGGCACGTTCAATCTTAGAGAAGTCCAGACCTGGATTGTGGTTGAGGACGCTCTGAGAGAGATAGCCTAGGAGAGAGTTCACTCCCCTAGGCTATCTGAAAAGGTAAAGCTACTTACGGTTTTTGCGCTTAGGTTGATTGCGCGGACCACGGGCAAAGTTTTCACGGTTATCGTGAATTTCACCAGCAACGGTCTGCACCTTTCCAGGTTTTGCATCCACTACTGCGCTACCGCGAACACCGACGCGCTTAGAGAGCGCGATCATTGCTGGCTCCTTCTCGCGAAGGCCCGCGAGAATTGGTGTAGCAATAAAGATGGATGAATAGGTGCCGGTGGCTAGACCAATGAAGAGTGCCAACGAGAGGTCTTTCAATGTGCCAGCGCCCAAGAGGCCTGCACCAACAAAGAGAATGGAGGCAACTGGAAGCAGTGCAATCAGCGAAGTGTTAAATGAACGAACCAAGGTCTGGTTTACTGCCAAATTTGCCGCTGATGAGTAAGTGACTCGACCAGTACTGGTGATTCCTCTTGTGTTCTCGCGAATTTTATCGAAGACCACAACGGTGTCATATAGGGAGTAACCAAGAATGGTAAGGAAACCGATGACGGTAGCGGGCGTGACATCAAAGCCAACAAGTGCATAGATTCCGACGGTAATAAATACATCGTGGATGACAGCAACAATTGCCGCGATTGCCATTTTTGGCTCCATCGCCATAGCGAGATAGAGCATTACGGCGATCAAGAAGCCAACCAGACCATAGAGCGCCTTGTGAGTAATTTCCTTACCCCATGATGGTCCAATGGATTGGGTATCGATGGAATCGACGGTGACACCGAGATCCTTAGCAAGGGCATCCTGCAAGACATTCGATTGAGCATTGGTGAGATTGCCAGTCTGAACAGTGATCTTGTTGCTGCCTACTTTTTGAACAACGCTTTCGCTGGTGATTCCCGCTTCAGCAAGTGCAGCGCGTGCCTGCGCAAGGGTTGCCTTCGAATTAGTGATCGTGAAGGAAGCCCCGCCCTTGAATTCAATTCCCAAATGAAGACCTTGGGTGAAGAGCGCGAGAGCTGAGATGGCAATCAGCAGGAACGAGATGCCGTACCAACGACGTCGCTTGCCGATGAAATCGATTGAAGTCTCGCCACGATAGAGGCGACCACCTAGACCTGAGAGTTGAGCCATGACTTATGCCTCCTTTTCTGCAGATGCAGAAGGTTGAGAAGTGGTTGCGGAGTCCAACTTGAGGCCAAGGCTTCGAGGACTAAAACCAGAGAGTGGACGACCTTCAGAGTAGAAAGCCACACGCCCCAGTAACGAGACCAACGGGTGGGTGAAGAGGAAGACAACGAGCAGATCCACGACGGTGGTTAAGCCGAGCGTGAAGGCGAATCCTCGCACCGAACCAACTGCGAAGAAGTAGAGAAGAATCGCAGCGATCAGCGAGACAAAGTCAGCGACGATGATGGTGTGCTTAGCACGCGCCCATCCGGTCTCCACTGCTGTTCGCAGCGAACGTCCCTCTCGAACTTCATCACGAAGACGCTCGAAGTAAACAACGAATGAATCGGCAGTGATACCGATCGAGACGATCGCGCCTGCAATGCCAGCGAGAGTGAGCGTGAACCCAATCCACTTACCCAAGAGCAGGAATGAAAGATAAGTAATTCCCCCTGCGACTATCAATGAGCTCACTGAGACGAGTCCGAGTCCGCGATAGTAGAGAAGCGAATAGATGAGAACGAGAAGCAAACCCAATCCGCCAGCGAGCAGACCAGCGTGAAGCTGATCGGCACCTAGAGTTGGTGAGACTTGCTGAACTTCGCCTCGGTCAAAGGCGAGCGGTAGCGCTCCATATTTAAGAACGTTAGAAAGATCAGTCGCATCAGTCTGTGTGAAGTTGCCGGTGATCTGTGCGCTTCCGGTAACGATCGCTTGGATGATGCGAGGTGCCGAAACTACGAGACCATCGAGAACAATCGCCACTTGATTTTGTGGAGCAGGAAGGGATGTTACGCGAGTGGTGAGCGCACCGAACTTAGAGGTTCCGTCGCCATTGAAATTGAGAAGAACATACCAACCAGCAGCGCCTTGTTGATCAATCGCCGCAGTTGCCTTACTTACTTGGCTTCCCAAAACTTCGGCAGGAGCCAAAATATATTTACTGACACCGGTGCGATCACAGGCAACGATCGTGTCGGTTGGTGCATCGCCACCGCCACCTTGACGGTTAGCTGCCTTAGTGCAATCCAGAGCCGCAAATTGTGCGTTTACTGCAGCAGATACGCCTGCGGTAGTTGCAGTCTTAGTATCGCTCTTTCCCGTCGATGCAGATGCAGTCGCCGGCGCGGTTGCGAGAACTTGGCGGAAACGAAGCTCAGCAGTCTGTCCCACAAGATCAACAATTCGACGACCAGTCTCGCCAGGAACGGAGATAACGATCTGACGATTCGTGCCACTTCCCTGCGCTGAAACCTCTGACTCAGCAACGCCAAGTGAGTTAACGCGCTGACGAATGATTCCGACCGCCTGATCAATCGCGGCAGAGGTGATCTTTCCACCCTGAGATGCGCGAGGTTGAAGGGTGACGCTCGTGCCACCGCGAAGGTCGAGACCGAGCTTGATCGAAGTTCCTTGGAAGATCGCCAGAATCGAAAAGAGGATGATGGCAATGGCAAGGATCGCAATAGAACGCCCTGGATGTGAAGGGGTCTTCGCTGATTTAGGAGTAAGAGCAGACATAAGGCCTGAGTCTAGGCAACAGAAGGCAGTTAGTCGAAAAGGGCGGGTTCCGCGTGTGGCGCGGGTGGGATTTCGCCAATATGGGCAAAACCAGCCGCAGTGGCGATGCGACCTCTCGGGGTGCGACTGAGAAAGCCCATTCGGACCAGGAATGGCTCAGCCAAGCTTTCGATCGTCTCGGCCTCTTCGCCAATGGCTAGCGCCAAGGTACTCACTCCCACCGGTCCACCATTAAATTTACGGACAATTGCTTCTAGAACCGCCTTATCCAAGCGATCTAATCCCACGGGATCGACTTCATAGATCGCCAGTGCAGCTCTGGCCTGATCGATTGTAATGTCTCCCCCATTGTGGACTTCGGCATAGTCGCGCACCCGGCGCAGCAATCTATTTGCAACGCGCGGTGTACCCCGAGAGCGCGATCCAATCTCCTCAACGGAAGGGTCGTCAATAGAAACCTTCATTAAAGCGGCGCTGCGCTTCACAATATGAGAAAGGTCGCCATCTTCATAGAAATCTAATTGCGCAGTAAAACCAAAGCGATCACGAAGCGGACTAGGAAGTAGTCCGGCTCGAGTAGTGGCGCCCACCAAAGTGAAATGCGGCAACTCAAGGGGAATTGCAGTAGCGCCCGCTCCTTTTCCGACAATTACATCTACCCGGAAATCTTCCATAGCCATATAGAGCAACTCTTCGGCTGGCCTTGACATGCGATGAATCTCATCCAGAAAGAGGATCTCTCCTTCGCTGAGCGAAGAGAGAATGGATGCAAGATCTCCTGCATGTTGAATCGCGGGGCCACTTGTGATGCGAATCGGTGCACCCATCTCGGAGGCAATGATCATCGCAAGCGTTGTCTTTCCTAAACCTGGCGGACCAGAGAGTAATACGTGATCTGCTGGTTTCTTTCGACTTCTTGCTGCAGCCAAAAGTAAATCCAATTGTTGCGCTACTCGCTCTTGACCAACAAACTCTATTAACGTCTTAGGGCGAAGGGCTAGCTCCTGAAGGAGTTCATCATCGAAGGCGCCACTAGTCACAATGGAATCACTCATTTTCTACCTCGATGAGAAAGCGCCATCCGCAATAAATCGCTCATAGAAGTCGAAGACATACCAGTTCCAAGCTCATCTGCGACGATATCGATGCTTTGGTCAGCCTCTCGAGCAGAAAATCCTAAACTCACCAGCGCTTCATATAACTGGTTGCGCCAAGTTGGAGAAGCTGAATTTCGAACCACTGGGCTACTGGCGCTGACCTTCTCGTGAAGTTCAAGCAGAATGCGACTCGCACTCTTCTTTCCTAAGCCAGGAATCTTTTCTAGCGCGGCGCTATTTTGATGAGCAATCGCATCAATCAGCGCCTGCTCGCAATAGAGCGAGAGCGCAGAAAGGGCTACTTTCGGCCCAATCCCCGTGACTGTTTGGAGAAGTTCGAAAAGTTCGCGCGAGGAGGTGGTAGCAAATCCGTAGAGCGTCAGCGCATCCTCGCGTACGACTAAGGTCGTATGGAGAAGTGCTCGCGACCCGATCATTAAATCGGCCGAAAGCGATGATGGAATTTGTACCAACATGCCAACACCTCCTACCTCTATTACAACTGAGGAGAGAGTGAGAGCTTGGACTTCGCCATGAAGGGATGCGATCACAGCGCCGCCGCCTTCAGACTTTTACCTGTGAGAGTAGCAAGCGCCGCGGCAATGCGAGCATTTCCAGCGCCTCGCCAATGATGGCAAATCGCTAACGCGAGTGCATCAGTAGCATCAACTGGTTTGGGAGCCACATCCAACTTCAGAATTCGAACAACCATATTCGCCACTTGCTTCTTGTCCGCTCTTCCTGATCCAGTGACTGAGGCTTTTACTTCGCTCGGCGTGTGAAGAGCGATAGGAATACCTGCTCGAGCGGCGATAAGTAAGGCGACGCCGGCGGCCTGGCCGGTTGCCATTGCAGTTCGAACATTGTGTTGCGAAAAGACTCGCTCCACGGCCACAACATCTGGTTTAAATTCTTCAATCCAGTTGAGCAATCCGGCCTCTAATTGCAAGAGGCGCTGCTCTAACGGAGCATCTGTTGGTGTGAGAATGACACCCACGCCACTCATCTGTAAATCTTGAGAAGATTTTCCGCTATCGACAATGCCCAGCCCGCATCGGGTTAAGCCCGGGTCGACGCCAAGAACACGCATTAACCCAGCCTAACGGCTATCGAACAGATGTTCTTACAGGCTCGCCATTACTTCATCGGATACATCGAAGTTGCCGAATACGTTCTGAACGTCGTCGAGTTCTTCAATCGCATCGATCAGGTGGAATACCTTGGCCGCAGTCTCGGCATCTAAATCAATAGAGACCGACGCTAAGAAAGAGGTATCCGCCGACTCGTAATCAATTCCAGCTGCTTGAAGGGCTTCGCGAACCTTAACCAAATCACTGGGCTGTGAAACAACTTCAAAAGATTCGCCTAGGTCATTTACCTCTTCTGCACCCGCATCGAGAACGCTCTCAAGAATCCGATCCTCGGTAACTCCTTCAGCCTTGCCAACAATAATCACGCCTTTACGGTTGAACATATAAGAGACTGATCCTGGATCAGCCATGGTTCCACCATTGCGAGTCACTGCTACGCGAACTTCCGAAGCTGCTCTATTGCGATTGTCTGAGAGACACTCAATGAGAAGTGCCACGCCATTGGGTCCATAACCTTCATACATGATGGTCTGATAGTCAGCGCCGCCAGTTTCTAGACCTGCGCCGCGCTTAACCGCACGTTCGATATTGTCGAGTGGTACCGAGCTCTTCTTCGCCTTTGCAATTGCATCGAAGAGCGTAGGGTTGCCAGAAATATCAGCGCCGCCGGCGCGAGCTGCTACTTCGATACCTTTAATTAATTTGGCGAAACTCTTAGCACGACGCGAATCGATGATCGCTTTCTTATGCTTGGTCGTTGCCCACTTGGAATGGCCTGACACGGTCCAACCCCCTCAGTTATCGTCTTGCGAGATATTTTCTAGATCTTAAAAGCCGTGGCCAACTATATCTCGACCCCTACGAGCTCTTCCAAAAAGTAACGGTGGATTCGTAGATCGCCGGTGAGTTCCGGGTGGAAAGAGGTAGCCATCGCGCTCCCCTGGCGCACTGCGACCGGATGGCATTTACCTTCTATCAGAACACTGGCCAAGATATCGACCTTCGCTCCGGCGCTCTCCACCCACGGTGCACGAATGAAGATTGCCCGCACCGGCTCTCCTGTGATTCCTGCAATATCTAGATCACTTTCAAAGGAATCTACCTGACGACCGAAGGCGTTGCGCTTGACGCGAATATCAATGGCACCCAAACACTCCTGACCGGAAGCTGGATCATCAATCGCCGATGCGAGCATGATCATTCCGGCGCACGATCCATAGACCGGAAGCCCCTCATGAATGCGAGTTTTAAGGAGATCGAAGAGATTGAAAAGGCGAAGCAATTTGCTTATTGTCGTGGATTCTCCGCCTGGAATAATGAGCGCATCAACTCTCGATATCTCCTCAGCAGTTTTGACTGGGAGAGCTACCGCACCCAACTGTTGGAGGGCGTGAAGATGCTCGCGAAAATCCCCTTGAAGTGCAAGCACTCCAATTGTGAGATCAGAAAGTTTTTTACCAGCCACGTTCGGCAAGGCGATGTGGGACAGGAATATCAGAGACGTTAATTCCGACCATCGCTTCGCCCAGGCCGCGAGAAGCATCCGCGACAATCTTGGCATCGGTGTAATAGGTGGTCGCCTTCACCACTGCCGCCGCACGCTTTGCAGGGTCGCCAGATTTGAAAATTCCTGAGCCAACAAAGACGCCATCCGCCCCGAGTTGCATCATCATCGCGGCATCTGCGGGCGTAGCAATACCGCCAGCAGTAAAGAGGACAACTGGCAACTTTCCAGTGGCAGCGACTTCTTTAACTAAATCGTATGGTGCTTGGAGATTTTTGGCCGCTACATAGAGTTCGTCTTCACGCATCGAAGTGAGCGCACGAATCTCGGCCCCAATTTTGCGCATGTGGGTTGTGGCATTTGAGACATCGCCAGTGCCAGCTTCGCCTTTCGAGCGGATCATTGCTGCACCTTCGTTGATACGACGAAGTGCCTCACCTAGATTTGTTGCGCCGCAAACAAACGGAATAGTGAATTTCCACTTATCGATATGGTGTTCGTAATCAGCCGGAGTCAAAACTTCGGATTCATCAATGTAGTCAACGTTAAGAGATTCGATGACTTGAGCTTCGGCGAAGTGACCGATACGAACCTTTGCCATGACAGGAATGGAGACCGCAGCTTGAATCTTCTCGATCATATCTGGATCTGACATACGAGAGACGCCGCCTTGTGCGCGAATATCGGCAGGTACTCGTTCGAGGGCCATTACTGCAACCGCACCTGAATCTTCAGCGATCTTGGCCTGTTCAACATTAACGACATCCATGATGACGCCGCCTTTGAGCATCTCAGCCATTCCGCGCTTGACGCGGGCCGTACCAGTTGCTCCTGTTGTTGAATTAGCAGACATCTGACATCTCCTCTAAAGATTGGTCCGAACGAAGAAGGCGAGTCTACTTCGAAGCTGCTGGATAGGTGAACTGGGGGTCATGATCGGTAAGCGCAATCCAGACTTGGCCCGGAGTGAAATGCGCTACTGACCCATCCGAAAGGCTCCATCTCGTCCCCGATTGGGCGTCGCTGCGACTCCAAGAAGCTGGGATAGCCAAGCCATCCCGCAAAATAAATCCGCTACCACTGCCCACTGTGTTACTGAAAGGCGTGATCCCTCCCACCTTGTCGTGGTAAATCGAATCCGTGATGCTCACTTTTTGAACGATGAAAATTGGCGTCGATAATTGCAGACCGTTTGCATCCAGATCTGGTGCGCCCTCATACGAGATCATCCATTGATGCACATTCGCATTCCACTTCACCGAATAGTGCGAGGAAGGCCAGCGCATAGAGGCATCGGAAATTGCCGTAGCGCCAACGCTATGTGGATTAGTTGGTAGCGCCCCAAATGTCCATCCCATCGAATGTGCAGCATCGATGGTTCGTTTTTCAGTATCGACCGTCTTTACGAGAAGAGCGAGTGGATCAAGAATCAAATTGGTGGGCTCTTGTCGAGTGAGATCGCGGCTATAGATGCTCGCTGGCTCTCGCTCTGCTGAAATAATTTCCAGGTTCGCGGCAGCGATAACTGGCTCCATCTTTGCCTGCGCGCCGCTAAAGGCGAAACCAACATGACCATATCCCGCCAAGATATCAATATCACTGATTCGCGCCGAACGAACTGGCCCGATCTTTGGCGGCAGAGCTTTTCGACCGTTAGCGAAGATAGTTGCCAGGCGCGTCAGGCCACCTTCTACCTGTTCGATGTAGACAACATCGGCACTGGCGATTCCTATTTGGGGATGCGCCAGCGGAGTGTCATCCACCTTCACCACTAGCAACTCCCCTGCCTTACCTGGCATGCCTGTGAGAGGATTCAGACTGACACTCGCGCTAGAGCTGATATGAAGTAACTTGGCTGGCGAACTGCAGGAAGAGATCAAACCCAGCGAGAGAGCAATTGCCAATCCCGTAACGACTCGTCTCATATTTGATCATCCTCAAAGGCATAAGTGACAGGTAGTGGGGCGTGGCCGGCTAAACGAAAGATTCGACAGATGAATTTGGCGCGCAAATTCCGAGCAGCACTCACCGACTCCAGATGGATAACCACTCCCACTTTAATCTTCTCCGAAATAGTTCGAAGCTCAGCAAGGAGATTTGCTGTAGCCGATGACAATTGCGCCTCATCTAACTCGGGTTGAATGAGGGCTAATGATCCGGTGAGCGCGCTCTCGGCCTCGCTGCGTTCGACAATGCTCGCTTCGCGGGCTTGAAATGCAGCTGCGGTCAAGACGATCGCAGCGGCTGGATCGATCGCTGCCAGATGTGAAATCTCGATAGCGATGGCGGCGCGGCGCTGAAGAAGTGCGTCGAGGTGCTCCCAAGAAGTCTCCACTCGGTGGTGGAGGCGATCCAACCGACCAGCAATAAAACTGAGGTACCAGGCCCCTGCTAAAACGAGCAATAAACCGACGAGAATATTCTTAACCATTGTTTCGAAGTCTATTCCAGCCACGATTGTCAGCTGCCAAAACTACTTTCGTGTTACCGACAATAACCATCTCATAAACATCCATGATCTGGCCGGCGACAGTGGACCAATCGAAGTCCTTGGCCCGATCCCGCCCAGCATCCGCTAACTTCTTTCGTTCCTTGAAGTCAGCACCTAACCGCAGGAGCTCATCTTTCAAAGATGAAACGCTTTCGGAGACGAAAAGTGCGCCGCACTCCCCTTGATTGAGCAATTGCACAAAGGCTGGAATATCACTTGCCAGAATCGCCGTACCCGCTGCCATCGCTTCGGCGAGGATAATTCCAAAGGATTCTCCGCCCGTGTTGGGCGCGACATAGAGATCAACGCTTGTGAAGAAATCCGATTTACTCTCTTCATCCAGTCGTCCCAAGAATCTAATTTTTTCTACAACATGGGGCGGAACGTTTTTCAGCACTTGCTTCTCATCGCCCGGGCCAGCCACAAGTAGCGACATGTTGGGTTGAATAGCGAGTGCTTGCGCAAATGCCTCGATCAGAATCGAAAGACCCTTGCGAGGCTCATCAAATCGCCCAAGAAAACCAATCGTGAATCCTGATTTCCATTCAGGGCGCGACTTCGCTTCCGCAAATTTTTTAAAGTCGATGCCATTGGGAATAACAACTGCTTCGGTATCGAAATGGTCCTTGAGGGTTGCACGGGCCATCTCCGAAACGGCAATCTTCGCGCTCACCTTTTCCAGCATCGCCTCTAAAATCGGTCCAACTGCGTAGATCGCCTTTTGCTTATTCGCTGCCGCATGAAAAGTCGCAACGATCGGACCTTCAGCTGCCCAAGCGGTGAGCAATGAGAGCGAAGGAATAGCGGGCTCGTGAATATGTAAAACATCAAAATCGCCGTTAGTGATCCATTGCTTTACACGAGAGGATGCAACAGGTCCAAAGAGGATTCGTGCAACCGCGCCGTTATAAGGAATGGGGACCGGTCTGCCAGCAGAGACGACATACTCTTCGAGCACTTGACCTTCATGGGAGACTGGCGCAAGAACAGAGACGCTATGGCCTTGCGCAATCAGCGTCTGCGCCAAATCCTTAATATGCACCTGCACTCCACCTGGAACATCCCAGCCATAGGGCGAAACCATTCCGATGCGAAGTGTGCGACCACTCGATGGCATTAGTCGACCCATACTTTCTGCAACATATGCCAATCTTCGGTCTTGCTTTTAATTCCGATTTCAAATCGCGTTGCCATTTCTTGGGTCATGACCGCTGCCTTCTCCGAAACACTTCCCTCTGCCGGAACAGCGATTTCTGGAGCGAAGGTGATGTGTATCCCGGTCGGGGAATAGGAGACAAAAGCGGTAATCAATGGCGCCCCCGTTTGAATGGAGAGGATTGCCGGACCGGCTGGCATTCGTGTCTTTCCTCCACAAAATTCCACTGGAATTCCCGATTCAGAGAGATCGCGATCAGCGACCAGTGCAACAAGTCGACCTTTTCGCAATCGTGCCGCGAGAACTCCAATGACTCGAGCATCAAGTGCGAGCACTTCCATCCCGATTGCTTCACGATGACGCAGGAATTTTTGAAAGAGTTTCTCGGGCTTAAGATGTTCGGCCACGGTCACCAGTGGCGCTCCGGTAGCGCAGAAGTAAGCACCTGCGTGATCCCAATTGCCAGCGTGAGGAAGTGCGACGATGCAACCTCGACCTTCCTTGAGTGGGTCCCGCAAGAGTTCCTCATGCTCCACTACTACAGTGGCGAGCGTTCGCTCCGTACTCCAAAATGGTGAACGAAAGGTATCCACCCAATATCGCAAGTAAGAACGCGCTCCAAGCTTGGCCAACTCGCTCAATTCTTCGCTATTCAGATAAGGGTGAACGCGTTGGTAATTGTTGCGCAATCGAGTGATTCCGACCCCGTTCTTTTTCACCAATCGGTCGGCGAATTTCTCGGCGCTGCGATAGGTGAAGCGCTCAGGCAAGGTGCGAACAATTTTCCACGCAGCGCTGTAACCCCAATAGGTCAGAAATCCATTTATCCGATTCATGGCTATCGAGTCGCCCGATATACGATCCGCAATCGTTGCATGACCGTAATGATTGAAACGAGCGCCAAGAGCCAGCAGCCAATCGCCAAGATGTAAGGAACGCTCAAGCCGGCAAACCCGATCGAAATCAGAGCAAGTATTAATCGTTCAGGTCGCTCGGCCAAACCGCCGTTACATTCAATATCGAGGGATTCAGCACGCGCTTTGATATAGGAAACAAGTTGTCCAGAAATAACTGCAATAGCCACTACTGGAATAAGTCGATCATCGGACTTATTGAGCCAAAAGCTGACCGAACCCAGGATGGCGGCATCACTTATGCGGTCCATAGTCGAATCTAGAAGAGCTCCCCATGAACTCCCGCCCGTAGCGGAAAGTCTGGCCATGGTCCCATCGAAGAGATCAGTCAAAACGAATGCCGTTACAACTAATGATCCAGCAAAGAGATGTCCAGTAGCAATGAGGAGCGCTGAACTAGCGCACGTACCAATTGCGCCAATAACCGTCATGAGGTTGGCGGTAATGCCCATGCGAAGGAGAACTCGGCATAGTGGTGTGATTATCCGAGTCACGGGGGCGCGTAATGAAACCTGAATCATCGATCACATCGTAGGCTTTGCGACTATGAGCAGCCTAATTTCCCCGAATTTACGCGTGGCCTTTATCGGCAGCGGGCTCGAAACCCTGGCACATGCTCTCGGTGGCCAGCACGCCATCGAACTCAGCGAGGCTGATGTAGCAATCTTTGCCGTCAGCGCCATTGATGGCATCAACGCAGAAAACCAAAGTGCATGGGCGCAAGCACGAGAGCTTTATATTCCCAGCATTATCGCAATCACCGATTTAACTTCCAGTGAAATTGATTTTGACGATATGGCAGCGATAGCAGGAAAGACACTCGATCCTGTTGTGACGCCTTTTCTCGTTCTTCACGACGATGCTGGCGCTCCCGCAGCCCTCATTGATCTCGACACCTTAAAAGTATTTTCTTACGCCGCTGGCTCTCGAGTGATGAGCGAGAGTGATCCCGAACATAAATTGCTGGTATTTGAATTTCGCAAGGAATACCTGGAAGCACTTGAAGCCGCTGGCGAAAATGCATTTGCTGCCGCACTTCTCTTCCCTGCAATTCCTGTAATCGACTCACTTCGCATGGGTTACGAGGAAATTGCCGGCTACCTGCTACCAATTAGCGGCTAGTAGCTCTCGCGTCTGGCTGAGCAATTGCGGCATGACCTTTGTTTGGCCGATGATCGGCATGAAATTTGCATCTCCCGACCATCGAGGCACTACGTGTTGATGAATGTGATCAGCTACACCCGCACCCGATAGCGCCCCTTGATTCATCCCAAGATTGAAACCTTTGGCGCCGCTGGCTTTGCGAAGAACCGACATGGCGTGTGAAGCGAGTTCGAAAATTTCATTGCGTTCAGTCTCCGTGAGCTCTGTTAAATCAGCAACATGGCGATTGGCGCAGATTAGAAGGTGTCCGGCGTTGTAGGGATAGAGATTCATCACCACATAAGCTTCGCGACCTCTTGCAACTATAAGAGCCTCCTCATCAGATAGCGATTGAATACGGCAGAACGGGCAGGCAATCTCATTGCCTGGAAGTGGTCGGTTTTCGCCCGCGAGATAACTCATGCGATGCGGAGCCCAAAGCCTCCCCCAAGCATCTGGAACTCCTGCTCCACCTGGCGCTATCTCGCTCACAGATTAAACCTGTGTGCGATTGGCGATTACAGCGAGAATTTCATCGATAGCAGCTTGAATCGCAATGCCATTCTTCTGCTCGCCATTTCGATAGCGGAAGGAGACGGCGCCATTGTTCTGATCTTCTTCGCCAGCGATCATCATGAATGGAATCTTCTCCATTTGAGCATTGCGGACCTTCTTCTGCATTCGATCATCGGAAGAATCGAGATCGATGCGGATGCCGGCCTTGCGCATCTGCTTCACGACATCCTGAAGATATGGAGTGAACGCCTCGGCAACGGGGATTGCTCGGACCTGAACTGGTGCAAGCCACGGTGGGAATGCGCCGGCATAGTGTTCGGTCAATACTCCAAAGAATCGTTCGATCGAGCCAAAGAGGGCGCGGTGAATCATTACCGGTTGCTGACGAGTGCCATCTGATGCCTGATATTCGAGATCAAAGCGTTGTGGCAATTGGAAATCCACTTGAATAGTGGACATCTGCCATGTGCGACCGATCGCGTCCTTTGCTTGTACTGAGATCTTTGGCCCATAAAAAGCTGCGCCTTCCGGATCCAGCACCAATTCAAGATTTTGTTTCTCGGCCGCAAGACGAAGCGTCTCGGTAGCAGCGGCCCAATCCTCATCGGACCCAACGGATTTGGCCGGGTTTCTAGTCGATAGTTCGAGATAGAAATCCTCTAGACCATAATCGCGGAGCAGATTAAGCACAAAGGTCAACAAGGAGTCGAGCTCTCCTGGCATCTGCTCCTTGGTGCAGTAAATGTGGGCATCATCCTGGGTAAATCCACGCGCACGTGTGATTCCATGAACTACGCCAGATTTTTCATAGCGATAAACAGTTCCGAATTCGAAGAGCCGGAGCGGGAGCTCGCGGTATGAACGGCTTCGTGATTTGTAAATGAGATTGTGGAATGGGCAGTTCATCGGCTTCATGTAGTACTTCTGGCCGGCTCGACGAATTGTGCCGTCAGCATGGTATTCCTCATCCATAACCATGGGTGGATACATGCCATCGGCATACCAATCCAAGTGGCCAGATGTCTCAAAGAGCGCCGCCTTGGTGAGGTGGGGGGAATATACGAATTGATAGTCCTCTTCTTCGTGGCGACGACGTGAATAATCTTCCATCGCGCGTCGAATAATTCCGCCCTTGGGGTGGAAAACTGCGAGTCCAGAGCCCACTTCTTCAGGGAATGAGAAGAGATCGAGCTCGGCGCCGAGTCGTCTGTGATCGCGCTTCTCCGCCTCTTCCAAATGGTGAAGGTATGAATCCAGATCTTCCTGGGTTGCCCAGGCAGTTCCGTAGACTCGCTGGAGCATCGGGTTCTTCTCAGATCCGCGCCAGTAGGCAGCGGCGGAGCGCATCAACTTAAAGGCCGGAATGTACTTAGTCGAAGGCAGGTGCGGTCCACGACAGAGATCGCTCCACACTGGCTCGCCATCTCGACCGAGGTTGTCGTAAATGGTGAGTTCAGCTCCCCCGACCTCAACAGATGATTCATCATCTGAATCCCCAGATTTCAACCCAACTAGTTCACATTTGTACGGTTCGGAAGCAAGTTCCTTCAACGCCTCTGACTCTGTAGTGATGCGGCGGCGGAATCGTTGGCCAGCTTTCACGATCTTCTTCATCGCTGATTCAAGTTTGGCTAAATCATCTGGAGTAAATGGTTTTTCGGGATCGAAGTCATAGTAAAAACCATCGGTGATCGGGGGCCCGATACCTAACTTGGTTTCAGGAAATACTTCTTGGACCGCTTGCGCTAAAACGTGAGCCGTGGAATGGCGCAAAACAGCCAAACCATCTGGTGAGGAGATAGCGACAGATTCCACGAGATCGCCCTCGGAAAGTTCGGTCCATAAATCTTTAAGAACGCCATTTATTTTGCAGACTACAACGGCGGAATCGTCGGCAAAGAGGTGGGTAGGTCGTTGATCGGATGCGACAGTTCGCGCCTGGCCATTGACGGAAATAGTGATCTGATCAGACATGAGTCTAGGTTATCAATAAGCGGGGTTTTCTAGAGACCTTTGCTCAAAGGCAACTAGGGCGGCTTTTGCTAAAACCTTGAGTCAGTTGAGCACTCCATCAGGCTACCAGCGAGTCGGCCGACCATCCAGAAGAAGCTTGCCTGATCGATCACGGGCTAAACGCTACCCCGCCCGCTTGAGATCGGCGGCGATTAGATTTGCGGGCGCTCCATGGGGTAGATTTCACCCCTGTTCAACAACTTCATATGCGGACGTAGCGCAGTTGGTAGCGCGGAACCTTGCCAAGGTTCAGGTCGCCGGTTCGAACCCGGTCGTCCGCTCTCA
>CAIXHZ010000037.1 GCA_903919375.1 uncultured Actinomycetes bacterium
GAGTGACTGGAGTTCAGACGTGTGTCTTCCGATCTCAGTTACTCACAGTGTAAATAGCGAGCGCCACTTTTATGCAGTGAAACCTGCCCGCAGATTTGCCCGCTTGCCCGCAGATTTGCCCTTAAATAAACCTTAAATCACTCTAACTCTTGCAAAGACTTCGACATAAAAGTTATGCGTACCTCGCATAGTTTCATGCGAGGCTTGCATATTAATAAGAAGAGTCGCCCTATAAGCCGGATTTTGTCTCCTTGCGGAGGATCACCATCCATCTAGTCGCGCGATTACTCGCGAGATCAAGCAACCTACCTGATGACTCGAGCGAGCAGCTCTCAAACGCCATCGTTCTGGTTTTGCTCCAGGTGGGGTTTACCTAGCTATCTATATTGCTATAGATACTGGTGGTCTCTTACACCACCGTTTCACCCTTACCGATCTTGCGATCGGCGGTCTATTTTCTGTGGCACTGTCCCGCGGGTTGCCCCGGGTGGCCGTTAGCCATCACCTTGCTCTGTGGAGTCCGGACTTTCCTCGGCACTCCTACGAATAGGAACAACGCGGTGATCCGGGCGACTCTTCAATCATAAGAGTACTCAACGTATGGGCATACTTACACCATGGCGCTAGCTTCGGTAATGGTCGTTGACGATGACCAATTCATTCAAACAACCCTCAGCCATGCCCTTTTCGGACTAGATTTCACCATCGCTGAATTCCTTGGCGCACTTCGAAGCGCTGGCCGCCTCTAACGATGTACCTGCTGCTACCGCCTAGTGAAGGAAAGATCCAACCCGAGCCGGGCGATCGCCTCGACCTCTCCCACCTTTCGTTCTGTGAAGAACTCACGCCTGTCCGATCTATGGTCCTACGGCAGCATAAGGAGATAGACCAGCGAGCGATCGCTCCAGCTCATCAGCTCTATGCCGGCGTCCTTTATCAAGCGCTGGGTTACTCGACTTTGTCGGCCGCGAGTAAGACATTTGCTAATAGCAACACCATTATCATTTCAGCTGCCTTTGGCCTACTTCGCTTAAAAGATGAGATTCCCTATTACAAATTTAAGATCGAGAGCGCGCTCTGGCGAGGCGATATCGCTCGCGCTCTCAAAGGCTATGACGATGAATTAATTATCGATGCTAGATCATCTACTTATGCTTCAGCCTGGCGACCCAACCCACTGAATACTGTGGGAATTCGTGTCTTCAACAAGGTAAATGGGGATTTAAAAGTTATCACTCATATGTCGAAAAAGACTCGGGGCGAAGTTGCGCGCTACCTATGCGAGAAGGAGATCTCGCCAAGAACGCCGCGCGAATTGCATCAACAACTCAATAAGAAATTTTCGTGCAGGCTAGTTACACCAGAGGGAAAGCAGAGCTGGTTTATTGATGTGATTGCGTAAGTCCGATAGTGCTACGTTCACTCAAAGACTTAAGCACGCGCAATCCATCCGATGGATAGATATGTGCAGTAGTGATGCTGCAGGGCGCAACATCGATATGGAAGAAAGTCTCTATCGGAACGTTCATAATTTCGCAGGCCACTGCTTTGACCACAACGTTATGAGAGACAACGACAATGGTCTTGCCGGGATAATCGATGGCCAGATCACCTAGCGGCGCTGTGATTCGGGCGAAGACTTGCTCGTAGGACTCTCCACCTTGTGGCGCAAAACTTGTATCACTGACCCAAGCACGCCATTCATTGGGATAGAGCTTTTGAACGTCGGTAACGGTAAGTCCATCCCACTCGCCAAAGGCGCATTCCACCCAAGATTCGTCATATCGAATTTCCAGGCCGGTTGCCTTAGCAATTTCTTCCGCAGTTTGGCGGGTGCGCACCATAGGTGAAGCAATAAGAATGTCGGGCTTGCGTGCCGCAATTTCTGCCGCTACCTGCTTGGCTTGAGCAATGCCGATATCGCTGAGTTCTGGGTCGGAGCCGCCGGCGCCAGAGAAGCGACGCTCGGGCGTAAGGATGGTCTCGCCGTGGCGAATGAAGTAGATAATGGTGGGCTTTTCGCCTGAGACTAATCGTTCAGTGAGAAAGTTCTTTTGCAGCGGCGCGGCAGGGGTGCTGGTTTCGCCATCAAGGGCTTTGTTGGCTAATCGATCTGCGTGTGAGTTTTGATCGCGCGGAATCCACTTATAGGTAACGAGCGATGGATCATGTGCGTCACGGGCATCCTTAGCGAGCACGCGCATACCAGGATGCTTAATCTGCCACCGGCCTGACATCTGCTCCACCACTAACTTGGAGTCCATATGGACTTCTACAGTCGCGGTTGGATCAATCTCATTTACTTTACGCAGAGCGGCGAGCAGTCCACTGTATTCGGCAACGTTATTGGTTTCGATACCAATGGTTTCGTAGAGCTCGTGAAGAATCTTGCCATTTTCGCTGACCACTGCGCCGAAAGCCGCAGGTCCAGGATTGCCACGCGATCCACCATCAGCGCTACAAATAAAGTGACGTGCCATTAGATGCGCACCAAAATACGACGGCACTCCTCGCAGCGCACTACTTCCTCGAGGTCAAGACTCTTGATGCGTTCGAGCTCAATCGCATTGACTGCCAAATTGCAGCCGCCACATTTTCCGCCGACCAGTGCGCCCGCACCAATGCCATATTCCTTTGCTCGAATCTTCTCGTAGAGTTCAATAAGGGTGGCTTCAATTTTGGGCGCAACCAAAGTGCGCTCACTATTCTTTAACGCGATTTCGCGTTCGAATTCTGTCACTGCATTTTCGAGTCGAACGTTGAGTTCGAGTTCGAGCTTCTTGAGACCATCTTCATCGTTGATGAGCGTGTTGACGCGATTCTGCGCCTCTTCCACTTTCATCATGATTTCGAGTTCGCCATCCTCTAGTTCGGCCTTGCGCTTGGCCAAAGTTACGAGTTCGTGCTGAGTCTGTTCTAATTCTTTTGGTGAACCTGCTCCTGAAGCTAGGCGCTTCTCATCTTTCTCCATACGTGCTGAAACTTGTTCGACATCTACTTCGGAGCGACGAAGATCAATAGTGACATCAGTTAGCGCTGCCTGAGCAAGTTCAAGCTCGTCGGCAACAAGTTTCATACGGGAATGGATGGCAGTGATCTGTTCGCGCTCGGGAAGAGCGGCCATCTTGGTTGTAGCGTGAGCGATTGCAGTATCGATCTCTTGCAAGTTGAGTAGGAGATTTTGATCCGTGACTGATGCTTTCATGGGGTTCTCCTTAAGATCATGCTCATATGTAATTCTGAAGTACTGGTGCGCGCTGAGGGGTTCGAACCCCCGACATCCTCGGTGTAAACGAGGCGCTCTACC
>CAIXHZ010000038.1 GCA_903919375.1 uncultured Actinomycetes bacterium
GCGAGGTAATCAAAGCTTGGGGCCGACTTGGGTATCCGCGTCGCGCCTTGCGTCTCCATGAATCTGCAAAAGTCATTTATCAAGAACACGGTAATCAAGTTCCACGTTTTCGGGAGGAGCTGTTAGCTCTTCCGGGCGTTGGTGACTACACCGCTTCGGCTATCGCAGCCTTTGCATATGGTGAGAGCACGCTGGTGCTAGATGTAAATATCCGCCGCTTCTTTGGTCGATATTTCGAAGGTCTTCAATTCCCTTCCAATTCGCCATCCCTCGTTGAAAAGAAGCTTCGCTCCGAACTCATACCTTCGCTTCGAGGTGATACTTGGGCCGCTGCGACTATGGAATTTGGCGCGCTCATCTGTACGTCGCGCTCCCCTAAATGCGATCAATGTTTTCTGGCTAAAGATTGTGCGTGGAGAGCCGCCGGCTATCCCGAGATGGAGATTAAGCGGCAAGCTAAATTTGAGGGCAGCGATCGGCAATGCCGCGGCGTTGTGATGAAAGTGCTCAAAGAGCGAGATCGCGCGACTAAAACGCTACTTATGAAGAGTTGGCCTCATGAATCCCAATTAGAAATGGCCCTAAAAACGCTAATTGCCGATGGCCTGATTGAGGCCACCGGCAAGAGCTTTAAATTAGCTAGTTAGTTAGCGGTTGGCGCTTCCGCTAGATCTTCCGGTGAATCTGGAAGTGATGACTTTGGTGTACTTGTGAATGTGAATTCTTCCTTGCCATCTACATCCTTCACATCAACAAGGGCAATCTCGCCCGCCTTGATATCGCCGAAGAGAATCTTCTCTGAGAGTACATCCTCAATTTCGCGTTGAATGCAACGACGAAGTGGGCGCGCTCCGAGAAGTGGGTCGTATCCACGCTTTGCAAGCAGTGCCTTAGCCGCAGTAGTGAGTTCGATACCCATATCGCGCGCGCGTAGTCGCTCATCCAAGTTCACAATCATGAGGTCAACGATTTGAACAATCTCGGCCTCTGATAGTTGATGGAAGACGATGATGTCATCGATACGGTTCAGGAATTCCGGACGGAAGTGGGTCTTGAGTTCATCGCTGACCTTGGCCTTCATGCGCTCGTAATTTCCAAGGACATCATCGGAGTTGTGGAAACCAAGTCCGAGTGTCTTTGAGATATCGCGAGTACCGAGGTTGGTGGTCATGATGATGATGGTGTTCTTGAAATCGACGACTCGACCTTGGGAATCGGTGAGGCGTCCATCTTCTAGAACTTGTAGAAGTGAGTTGAAGATATCTGGGTGAGCCTTCTCGACCTCATCAAAGAGAACGACAGAGAATGGCTTGCGGCGTACCTTCTCGGTGAGCTGTCCACCCTCGTCATAACCAACGAAGCCTGGAGGGGCGCCGAAGAGTCGTGAGGCGGTGTGCTTCTCGGAGTATTCCGACATATCCAATTGGATAAGTGCATCAGAATCACCAAAGAGGAATTGTGCAAGTGTGCGCGAGAGCTCGGTCTTACCAACACCGGAAGGACCGGCGAAGATAAAGGAGCCACCAGGACGGCGAGGATCTTTAAGACCGGCGCGAGTACGACGAATTGCTTGCGACAAAGCCTTAATTGCTTGGTCTTGACCGATAACACGGCGATGCAATTCATCTTCCATGCGAAGCAGACGTGCAGTCTCCTGCTCGGTAAGTTTGAATACTGGAATTCCAGTTGCAGTCGAAAGAACTTCGGCAATGAGTTCTTCATTAACCTCAGCAACGACATCGAGGTCGCCAGCCTTCCAGGCCTTCTCCTTCTCCGCCTTCTCCGCAATTAAGTTCTTCTCGTTATCGCGAAGTGCTGCCGCGCGCTCAAAGTCTTGGGAATCAATAGCTGATTCCTTCTCTTTGCGAGCGTTAGCAATCTTCTCGTCATAGGCACGAAGCTCTGGTGGAGCGGTCATGCGACGAATGCGAAGACGTGATCCAGCCTCATCAATAAGGTCAATCGCCTTATCTGGAAGGAAGCGATCTGAGATATAGCGATCTGCCAAAGTCGCAGCTGCAACGAGGGCGTCGTCAGAGATGGAAACCTTGTGATGTGATTCGTAGCGATCGCGAAGACCCTTAAGAATTTCAATAGTGTGAGCAACTGTTGGCTCAGCGACTTGAATAGGTTGGAAACGACGCTCGAGCGCAGCGTCCTTCTCGAGGTGCTTGCGATATTCATCTAGGGTAGTTGCACCGATTGTCTGGAGTTCACCGCGTGCCAACATTGGCTTTAAGATGCTTGCCGCATCTATTGCGCCTTCTGCTGCACCAGCTCCA
>CAIXHZ010000039.1 GCA_903919375.1 uncultured Actinomycetes bacterium
CACTCTCAACGGTGTTGCCGTCGACACCTCTACCTATGATGGCGAGACTCTCTATCTAGAAAATCTTGCGCTTCAGAATGAATTGATCGTGGAGATTGAGGCGATCTACTCCAAGAGCGGAGAAGGCCTTCAATATTCTGTCGACCCTGCCGATGGCGAGGTCTATCTCTACTCCCAAGGCGAAACTGCATATATCCGCCGGATGTATCCGTGCTTCGATCAGCCAGATCTCAAAGCGACTTACACGCTGACCACCATTGTTCCAAGCCATTGGGAAGTTATCTCTAACTCTCCTTCGACTGCGCGCACCGATATCGGCGGCGGAAAGAATAAATGGGAGTTTGCCCCAACTCCTCGCATCTCCACATACATCACCGCTCTCATCGCTGGGCCGTATGCGCACGTTCACGATGAGTACAAGGGCAGCAAGACCATTCCGCTGGGAATCTATTGCCGCAAATCTCTCTTTGGAAAGCTCGACGCGCAAGATGTCTTCACTATTACCAAGCAAGGCTTTGATTACTTTGAAAAGGTCTTTGGACTTGCCTATCCCTTTGAAAAATATGATCAGATCGCCGTCGTTGACTTCAACTGGGGCGCTATGGAGAACTCCGGTGCCGTTACCTTCCGCGAAGATCTGCTTGTCTTCCGCTCCAAGGTAACCGAGCGCATGTACAGCGCCCGCGCCAATGTGATCCTTCATGAAATGGCGCATATGTGGTTTGGCAATATGGTCACCATGCGTTGGTGGGATGATCTCTGGCTCAATGAGTCCTTTGCCGAGTGGTCCTCGTACTTGGCTTTAGCGGAGGGAACTCGCTTCACCAATTCATGGACTGGCTTTAATGCCGAGCGCAAGAACTGGGCATATCGCCAAGATCAGCTCTCCTCCACTCACCCGATTGCTTCTGACATGGTGGATATTGAAACTGTAAACGCTAACTTCGATGGCATTACCTATGCCAAGGGAGCATCGGTTCTGCAGCAGTTGGTGGCGCACGTGGGTCGCGATAACTTCATTGCAGCGCTCAAGAAGTACTTTGCTAAGCATGCCTGGCAGAACACCACACTGGATGATCTTCTTTCCGAACTGGAAGCAACTAGTGGCCGCACGTTGGCACCATGGGTTGCAACCTGGCTTCAGACAGCTGGCGTCAATACCTTGCGCCCGACCTTAGAAATTTCTGGCGATACTTATTCATCAGTTGCCATCGCCCAAGAAGCGCCGCTTATTCCGTCGGGATCGACAGAGCTTCGTCCTCACCGCCTTGCTATCGCGCTCTATGACAGCGTGAATGGCGACATCAAACTGCGCAAGACAGTCGAGTTAGATGTCGCTGGCGCGCTCACCAACGTCCCAGAACTTGCTGGCGAGAAAATTGCTGATCTCCTTCTCATTAACGATCGCGACATGTCATATGCAAAATTGCGCTTTGATGAGCGCTCGATCGCAACCCTCAAGCGCGATCTCGGAAAGATCCATGATCCACTCACTCGCGCACTCTGCTGGTCTGCGGCGTGGGATATGACTCGCGACGGCGAACTCTCAGCCACTGACTTCATCGAGATTGCGATTGCAGGACTCGCTGGCGAAGATGACATCACTACGGTGACAACTGTCGTTGGCCAACTCTCAACTGTGATCGAGTTCTATGCAGCCCCATCACATCGCGCAGCTCTCAAAGAGAAAGTTGCGGCGACCTATCTTGCGATTTTGGATAAGGCTCCAGCCGGAAGTGATCTCCAACTCCAAATCGCTCGCACATTTACTGGCGTTGCAACTACGGGTGCTCATAGCGCCAAGATTCGCGAAATTCTCGATGGCAAGCTTGCTGGACTTACGATCGATGTAGATCTTCGTTGGCACTTCGTCATTGCACTCGTCGAACGCGGTCTCTTCTCTCGCGCCGAGCTCGATGCTGAACTCGCTAACGATAAGACCAAGACTGGTGAAGAGAATCATGCACTTGCTCTAGCTGCCTTCCCTACCAAGGAAGCGAAAGATGCTGCGTGGCAGATCATTATCTCTGACCAAGGTTCCAATGCAGTTCGCGTCTCTACCGTTCGAGGTTTCCAGCGTCCGCTACATCGTGAGTTAATCTCCACATATGTCGATGCCTATTTCGCAGCGCTATTAGAAGTATGG
>CAIXHZ010000040.1 GCA_903919375.1 uncultured Actinomycetes bacterium
ATCAAGAAGAGCTTCATCTTGAGTCTCGACGTTATCCTTTTCGAGAGTTGCACGAATTGATTCGTACTCACCGAATTGCTCGAGGATCTGCTCTGAAGTCCAACCAAGTGCCTTCAAGAAAACTGTGACGGATTGCTTGCGCTTGCGGTCGATACGAACGCCGACGAGATCCTTCTTATCTACTTCAAATTCCAACCAAGCACCGCGGCTTGGGATGATCTTTGCAGTAAGGATGTCTTTGTCAGATGTCTTCTCGATGGTGCGCTCGAAGTAAACGCCAGGAGAACGAACGATCTGCGAAACAACTACGCGCTCTGTTCCGTTGATGACGAATGTTCCACGAGGTGTCATCAATGGGAAGTCGCCCATAAAGACAGTCTGTGACTTGATTTCGCCAGTGGTGTTATTGGTGAACTCTGCTGTTACGAAGAGAGGAGCTGCATAGGTAATATCGCGCTCTTTGCACTCTGCAATCGTGTATTTAGCAGGTTCGAATCGGTGGTCGTGGAATGAGAGTGACATCGTTCCTTGGAAATCTTCGATCGGAGAGATCTCCTCGAAAATTTCTTCTAGGCCTGATGTACGTGGGACTTCACCGCGACCGGACTTCTCTGCAATATCCAAGCGAGCACGCCACGCGTCGTTACCGAGCAACCAGTCAACACTGTCGAGCTGTAGTGAGAGTAGGTTCGGTACTTCGAGGGGTTCGCGGATCTTTGCGAATGAAACACGGGCAGGTGCATGTGACTTTGACTTCGATGCGGCCAAAATTCCTCCAGATGTAAACGCACGGCTACCGCCAGGTCTCAGCCGCTATATGCCTGACCTCTGGGTTTTGTAAATTTGCGAACGCTCAGGGTACCCACCCGCGGGGTCACCTGTCTAATCGCCTGCTTATATACCCGGCGAGGCCTGGCTGTCCTAAAAATCTCAGAAATCTCGGAAAATTGTTGATAACTCTTTTGCCGGCGCCAATCGGCCCTATATGTCCGTTTTGCCCTAAATTATCCCTAGGAAAGGGAAATAGAGCCGAAAAACGCATAAATATGACCACCAGATGCGGTGAGCCAGAGAGAAAGTGACCAGCTATCACGCTGGTCAAGAGGTACGAATTCGTAGGATGCAACCCTTAGATCGGGGAGATTATGAAGTTGAGAGCCCGCACCACACTCGTACTAGGTACTTCCCTATTAGTGCTGGCCGCCCTTACGGTGCCAGCTCAAGCCGGGGTCGCCATTCCATCAGATGTTCCAAACCTCGGGCTCTACTTCGTGGATAACTTCCAGTTGGGCAGCATGCCTTCGCAAATCTTCGGGAAGGGCGCAGATCAGAATGACTCCACTGCCTTCCTCATGTGCAAATCAAATACTGATGACTATTGCATGAAGGCATCTGGCATCTTCGCCAATATCAATCTTGATATCTGCAACGAACGATCTCAAACCTCTTGTATCGCAAATGTCTGGGCTATTGACCCCAACGGCAAGAAGATTCCAGGAACCGTTTCAAAGATTGTTCAAGATTTGCCAGATCAATATGTAGAAGAGAATGTTGCGGCCGGCTTACCAGCCAGTCATGGACTTGGCGCCATGTGGAACTTTCCTGGTGTGAAAACTGCTTCCGGTGGTAGCGACTTCTTTGTTGCCGTTCAAGATCGATTTAACGGCGAGAAAAAATCTGGTGAACCAGTATCTGCTACGAAATATCAGGACGAAAATTTTGTTGCGGGAATAGTTCCGGTTAATGAAATTGCTGGCTCCTATGGTGTGCTCCATGCCAATGATGCGCAACATGGAAATGGCGCGTGGGGCTCTTCGCCAGATGGCCCTGCGAACGGACCAGATGGATCACCCTGCTTAGTTACTGATCGAAACTATTGCGCTACCAAAGCGCTATTTCCTGAAGGCTACCGCTTTGGTATGACCCTGAAACTTGGGAGCAAGCCCACCGGTTGGTTTAGTGGCCGCTTAGGACTTCCTGCAATAACTACTGCAGATTCCAGCACCGGCGAAAGTATCTCCATTGAAGCTAGCCCACTAATGGTTCCCACCTTAGATTTCACCGTACCTAATGCTCAGATTCCAGATGCCGCTAAGAAGATTGCATTTAACGGCACTCAGTGGGGTCGAGGTGGCACCAAGAACTGGCAGATCGTCGGAGAGCAGAGCGATCCACATATGATGGATTTGCTAACCGCCTTCACTCCAGCCTTCGGGAATAAGGCCACATCTACTAACTCCATCTGGTCCTTTAAAACAATGATTGGTGATAACAGTCGCGACGCTATTTATCGTTGTAGTAGCGGCCTGAGTTCATTTGGCGGACTCGTCACGAGTAATGCGCTGACCTACTCCGATGGCGCTCCGGCCTTTGATAAGTCCACTGGCGAACTGCAATACAAAGTTGCCTCTCCTCATTTTCAAGAAGATGGCACCATCGCTCGAGGAAGTTATGACTTAGCTATTCGCAGCTCAGTGGTGCGCTGCCTCTACGGCTTTACTTCTGCGCCGGTTAGAGCGACTATTTCGATTCAGAGCGAAGATGGCGAGAATCAGGTCGCCACAACTGTGGTCAATGAAAAAGATGGTTGGCTATATCTTTCAGCAAAGGGCTTTACATTCTCTAGCCCAACGATTGCTGTGAAATTCACGCAAGAAGCTGGTACACCAATCACTAAGCCAATCACTGCACCCACCAAACAACTCACCATCAACTGCGTGAAAGGTAAAGTGAGTAAGAAGGTAACGGCGGTAAAGCCGATCTGCCCTGCTGGCTTTAAACTTAAATAAAGCGTTTTACAAAAGAAGAAGAGCCCCCGCAAGCGAGGGCTCTTCTTCTTTCAAGTAAGAAATTACTTGATTGATACCTTTGCGCCAGCTGCTTCGAGGGCGGTCTTTGCCTTCTCGACAGCTTCCTTGGAACCCTTTTCGATGAGGGTTGCAGGTGTTGCATCGACGAGGTCCTTGGCTTCCTTGAGACCAAGAGCTGAGTTGATGCCACGAACTTCCTTGATAACAGCAATCTTCTGTGAACCTGCATCTTCGAGGATGAGTGAGAACTCGTCCTGATCTGATGCGCCACCAGCTGCTGGTGCTGCTGCACCTGCTGCTGCTACTGGAGCTGCTGCTGTTACATCGAACTTCTCTTCGAATGCCTTGACGAAATC
>CAIXHZ010000041.1 GCA_903919375.1 uncultured Actinomycetes bacterium
ACAATTGCAGCTGCAACTGGCTTTGAAGGCGAAATAATTTGGGACTCAACAAAGCCCGATGGAACACCGCGCAAAGTTATGGATGTTTCCCGCATCAAAGCCCTAGGCTGGCAACCAGAAATTTCGCTAGAGGCGGGTGTCGCCTCGACTGTTAAGTGGTATCACGAGAACAAGATGGGGAAGTAATGACAATCAAGCGCGCATTCATCACCGGCATCACCGGCCAAGATGGCTCCTATCTGACCGAGTTCTTGCTCGATAAGGGATATGAAGTTCATGGCTTGATTCGTCGCTCATCTTCTTTTAATACCGGACGTATCGATCACATCTATGAAGATCCACATACTCCTAATCCAAAACTCACTTTGCATTATGGCGATCTCACCGATGGCGTGAACCTCACCAACTTAATCCGCGAAATCCAGCCCACTGAGGTCTACAACCTAGGTGCACAATCACATGTACAGGTCTCCTTCACTATGCCGCAGTACACCGCGCAGGTCGATGCTGTCGGCGCAGTTGCACTCCTCGAAGCGATTCGCGCAGCAGGCGTTAATACTCGTTATTACCAGGCTTCGACTTCTGAGCTCTATGGCTCAACTCCACCACCACAAAATGAGACGAGCCTCTTCCAGCCACGTAGTCCATATGCAGCGGCAAAGTTGATGGCTTACTGGTGCACTGTGAATTATCGCGATGGCTATGGCATCCACGCCACCAATGGAATTCTTTTTAACCACGAATCTCCACGTCGCGGTGAAACATTCGTTACCCGCAAAATTACTCGCGCTGTTGCCCGTATTTCACAGGGAAGTAAAGAGAAACTCTTCCTCGGAAATATGGATGCGGTGCGCGACTGGGGTTATGCCAAGGAGTATGTCGAGTCAATGTGGCTGATGCTCCAACAAGAAAAGCCGGGCGACTTTGTTGTGGCTACTGGCGTTGGTGCAACCGTTCGCGATTTTGCCGACGCTGCCTTCTCGCATGTAGGTCTTAAGTGGCAGGATCACATCGAACTTGATGCACGTTACATCCGCCCCACCGAAGTCGATGCACTCATTGGTGATCCTTCAAAGGCCGAGCGCGAACTTGGTTGGAAAGCGAAGACTCATTGGAAGGGTCTAGCCGAACTCATGGTTGATGCCGATATCGAACTCGTCAAGAAGAGTAAGTAACTTAAACTCCGAGTAATTACCTTTTTCGGCATAATGAATTTATGCCCTTACTCCCATCTCGCCGACCCACTCAAACTAAAGTCGGGATTTATGTTGATGGCTTCAATCTCTATTATGGAGCCCGCAAAATTAATGGAAAAGGAACTTCGGGGTGGCGTTGGTTAGATATTCCAGTAGTCGCCTCGTTGCATATTGATCTAAAGTTATGGACTAATCCCAAATTAACTCGCTTTGTTTATTGCACAGCCTTAAGGAATAGAGAAGGTGATCCCACCTCTCAAAGGGATCAAGAAGTTTATATAAATGCACTCAAGTCCAAGTACCCCTTCATGCTCACTGAATTGGGGTTTTATGTTCCAAGAATCAAAGTTGGCTATCTTGTAAATGACAACAAAAAACCAACGAAATTGACTGCAGACTTGAGTGAAGAAGAGACCTTAAAATTCAAATTGCGTGATATTTTTATCTCACACCACCCGGTTCTCTCGAAAGAGGGGCCGGGTCTTCTCATTGACAGACCCTTAGCTTTAAAAAGCTGCTTCTAAAGTAACGATCGAAACTTCGGGTGGCGATGCTACGCGAATGCGAGCAAAGGGACTTGTTCCCATTCCGGCAGAGACATGTAGCCACGCCTCGTTCTCGTCACGAGTCAGACCGCGTGCCCGCCAATTGGGAAGATCGCAATTAGTTGTAAGCGCCTTGCTCTCACCAAACCATGGCCAGCGCACCTGTCCGCCATGTGTGTGACCAGCAAAAATTAAATCTAAGTTGTCAGCTGACATCGCATTTATCAGTCGCATGTATGGCGCATGCGTAACTCCAATTGCGACATCGGCTTTCTTTGCCGGCGCGCCACTCACTAATTCATAATCATCGCGCTCTAGGTGGGCATCATCCGTGCCCCGTGCTTCAATCTTTACACCCTTGATTTCAATAATCTCTTTATGGTGGTTGAGATCGATCCAACCCAAATCAGTCAGTGATTGGGAGAGCCCACGCCAAGGAAGTTCTTCACCGAGCACTCGCTTGCCATGATCTTTGAGCAAATACTTCAGCGGATTTTTCGGCTTGGGGGCGTAGTAATCATTGGAGCCAAAGACGAAGAGTCCGGGTAGGTCGAGAAGTTCATGGAGCGCTTCGAGAACCACAGGGACCGCCCCTTGGTGGGCTAGGAAATCACCGGTACTAATTACTAGGTCAGGCTTGAGCTCAGCAAAGCTCTTGATATCGGCGATTTCAACCTTGCGCTTTGGGGTGAGGTGAAGATCAGAGAAATGGAGCACGCGAATACTTGGGGCGCCGGCCGGCAGGACGGGCACGGAAACTTCACGCAATTGATAGCTCATAGGCGTGAGAAGATACCGCTATGGGACTAAAAGAGACACTCCAAAACGACCTTACTGAGGCAATCCGCTCCCGCGATGAGCTCACCTCGGGCACGATCCGCATGGTTCTTACGGCAATCACCAATGAAGAGGTCGCCGGTAAGAGCGCCAAAGTGCTCACCGATGCCGAGATCATCACCGTACTTTCCCGTGAAGCCAAGAAGCGCCGCGAGGCAGCAGATGCTTTCCGCGATGCTGGTCGCGCCGATAAGTCAGAACTTGAAACCAATGAAGGCGCAGTGATTGCTCGTTATCTTCCAGAGCAACTATCCGAAGATGAGATCAAGAAGTTGATCGCTGATGCGATTGCCGAAACCGGCGCCGCCGGTCCATCGGGCATGGGGCTCGTTATGAAGAAAATCCAACCGCAAACTGCAGGCAAGGCCGATGGCGGTCTCGTCTCATCACTAGTGAAAGCAGCACTCAATGGCTAAGTTCGAATACGCAACCGTCCCACTCCTTTCACATGCCACCAAGCAGATTCTTGATACTTGGGGTTCTGATGGTTGGGAACTTGTTCAAGTTATTCCTGCACCCGGCACCGGCGAACAACTCGTCGCCTATATGAAGAGAGAGATCGCATAACGATGAGCATCCGCACAAAACTTTCTGAACTCGGCCTCGAACTTCCTGTCGCCGCAAAGCCAGTCGCTGCCTATGTCCCAGCTGTAAAGACCGGCAAACTCGTCTTCACCGCTGGCCAATTGCCATTAGTAGATGGCGCAATTCCATTCACCGGCAAAGTGGGCGGCGAAGTAACACAAGAGCAGGCAAAAGAGATGGCGAAGATCTGCGCTCTCAACGCTATGGCGGCACTCAACCTGGTTGATGATGTCGATAACGTTTCCAAGATCGTTCGTATCGTTTGCTATGTCAACGGCGTGCCTGGCTTTATCAATGCTCCTTTTGTTGCCAATGGCGCATCAGAACTCTTTATGGAACTCTGGGGAGCAGATAACGGCGTCGCCGCACGAAGTGCAATCGGCGTAGCTGAACTTCCACTCAATAGCCCAGTAGAAGTTGAACTCACCTTCGAACTCAAGTAATTACATCTTAATGAAGAGGTCTCCCACTGAAGTTGGGGGACCTCTTTAAAATATTTGCATTTAGAATCGTAGCTTGCGTTAGAGGGTGCTAGCTCTTCTTCTGGGGTTTAATGCGTCCCAAGTAAACAAAGAGCGAGATACCAGCAACCATGTAGAGCGCCCATGATGTTGCCTGAAGTGGTGAAGGACGATCTGCATATCCGAAGAGTTGGTGCAAGATGTCACCAAAGTTAGAATCTTCAGAGACAAATCGCGAGGTGTTCCAGAGTTGGCCCGCTCCGAGATGCAGCCAATTGAGTTCCTGCATATTTTGAATGGCATCGGCAACCAAGCCGGCTGCAAAGATCATGAGGACCACGCCGAGAATGCGGAAGAATCGGCGCAAGTTGAGTTTTGCACCCAACTTGTAAATGTAGAAAGCGATTCCAAGTGAGATGGCTATGCCAAGTATCGCGCCGAGCCAGATGAGGCCACCGTGAACCGGTGTTCCGGCTTGCTTGGTGTTGGCAAAAATAATGGCGAGAGTGAAGACCATCGTCTCTAGACCTTCGCGGCCCACGGCCTGGAAGGAGAGAAGTGCGAGTCCAAAACGCTTTCCCGTGGAGAGAGCTTCTTCGCTCTTTCGCTTGAGATCGCCCGAGAGGCCACGAGCATTGCTCTGCATCCAGAATGTCATGTAGGTGAGAACAGCTGCTGCGATCAAATAAGTCGCGGTCTCAAAGTAAGTTTGAACTCGGGAGCCGTCGTATTGCTCGATCAAAAAGTAGGCCGCGATGCCACCGCAGAAGATCAACCCAAAAGCACCTGCTACACCCGCGAATACATCGCGGAAATGACGACGCTGCCCGATCTGCTTGAGATAGGCCAAGAGGATCGCAACGATCATTGAGGCTTCAATACCTTCGCGAAGGAAGATAACCAGAGTTGGAATCACGGCTTTAGAGTATGGCTAGGGCCTGAATAACGCAACACGAGTGTTGCGTAAATACCCTATTTGCGCCTGTGACCTCCATCCCACGATCAGGGGCAGGCGCCTCGGCCTATCGCTGGGAGCGAACCGCAATCTTCAGCAGCGGACGCTCCACGAGATAGAAACTAACGAGAGCTACGGCGAAGAGCTTGGCCGAGAAGATCCATAACGGTCCGACTGATCCCATGGTGAAGTGGCCGCTCAGGATAAAGATCATCGGCAAGTGCCAGATGTAGATGGAATAAGAGAGCAACCCAATAAAGGCGAGTGGCCTAAATCCAAAGATTCGTTGGAGGCCCCGTGCAAACCAACAGACCGATCGCACTGGTTCCGAAAGAATCAGAATCAGCATGGCGGTCGAGATCCCCGCTAGTGGCGGGAATTGAGTGGTGATGGTGAAAAAGATAAAGATAACTAGCCAGGCATAGACCAGGTTTCGGTATCGCGCGACGAACTCCTCAAGTTTCTCTCTATGGAGTGCAACTAAAGCTCCGACCACAATGATGCTGGGTCGGAAAATTACAAGATTAAATGTGCCATCCATGTTGAAGTTATAACTAGGTGCGGCGTTCCTCCAGCCAGCAAACCAAACAATCGTTAACCAGATCATGAGAACAACAGTTAAGCGATTGCCTTTTAAGAATTTAAGTCCTAAGAAAAGGACGATCGGGAAGATGAGATAAAACTGCTCTTCGGCAGCAAGCGACCACATCGGACCAAAGACGCCACCCCAGTGATAAAAGTTCTTGATGTAAAGGACTGATTGCACGGCTGGCCAGCCGCTGGGGAAATTCCATTCACCGCTGAAATAGGCCGACACTCCAACCACACTTATGAGCAGAATGGGATAGAGGCGAGAAATTCGGCGCCGATAAAATGTTCGGAGCCCAATTGATTTCGCTCGATAGGTGAGAAGAATTTGTGTGATCAGAAAACCTGAAAGTGCAAAGAAGATATCTACCGCAAGGAAGCCACGGCCACCTAAATACTGCTTTCCCACATAACCCATGTGGTGGAGGACGATGATGAGAATCGCCAGGCCTCTAATCCCATCGAGCTCAGGCTGGTAGACGATGCTCTGGCCCCGGACCTGCGAAGGAGTTCGTGAATTAACTTTCGAAAGAACTTTGCCAAACATGTGACGGCGAAAGTTGTTATCGGCTGCGCTTAGATAGTCGTTCGTAATCGAGGACGACTACAGCGCGGGGTTCGAGGCGAACCCAACCACGGCCTGCGAAATCAGCGAGAGCTTTATTAACGGTTTCGCGGGAGGCACCAACGAGTTGGGCTAGCTCCTCTTGGGTAAGTTCGTGATTGACGTGCAGACCATCTTCTTTTGTCACACCAAAGCGGGTACCAAGATCGATCAGCGCTTTTGCAACTCGACCAGGAACATCAGAGAAGACGAGATCGGCTAGCGCTTCGTTGGTGCGGCGAAGGCGCTGCGCCAAACGGCCAAGAAGTTGAAGTGAAACCTGTGGGTGCGCGGTAACCCAGCCAATAACTTGATCATGTGCAAGTGCGAGCAAGCGAGTATCTGTTACTGCTGTGGCAGTAGAGGTACGAGGGCCTGGGTCAAATACAGAGAGCTCACCGAACATTTCGCCCGGTCCGAGGATGGAGAGCAAGTTCTCGCGACCGTCGCCGCTAGCGGTACCTAGTTTGAGTTTTCCTTCGAGTACAACGAAGAGGCGATCGCCAGGATCTCCCTCTTTAAAAAGTGTCTGGCCCTTATTTACTTTAACGGGTGTCATGGTGCTGCGAAGTGACTCCGCTTGCTCATCATTAAGCGCGCTAAAAAGTGGTGCGCTACGGACTACAGCATCATCGTTTGGGGAATTCTTAGTTGTGGCCACGGGGAGACGATACCTCCACTTCAAGCCCAACTTCCAATCGAGATAGATTGGGCACGTGGAGCCAGGGTCTAATCAAGCGCGGGCAATTTATAGGGCCCTGAGTAAGACCTACCCCGTCGTTCGATGCGAGCTCGACTTCACCAATAATTTTGAACTTTTAGTTGCGACCGTACTTTCAGCCCAGTGCACCGATAAGCGAGTCAACACAGTAACGCCAAAACTCTTTAAGAAATTTGGAACACCGAAGAAAATGGCAAGTGCAGATTTACTTGCCATTGAAGAGATCATTCATCCGCTCGGTGTATTTCACGCAAAGGCGCGAAGTATTCAAGGTCTTAGTCAGCAACTTCTCACAAATTTTGGCGGCCAAGTTCCAGATAATGTCGATGATCTGATTACCCTTCCTGGCGTTGGTCGCAAAACGGCGAATGTGGTTCTTGGCTATGGCTTTGGCATACCCGGTATTACGGTCGATACTCATTTCGGTCGACTTGCCCGTCGATTTGGGTGGACCGAATCAGAAGACCCAGTGAAAGTAGAGCGCGAAGTCGGAGAACTGATCGCGCAGAAAGAGTGGACCAATCTCTCTGGGCGATTGATTTTGCATGGCCGCCGCGTTTGTTTTGCTCGCAAACCTGCTTGTGGTGCGTGCTCGCTCGCCAGACTCTGTCCCTCATCTGGAATCGGTGAAATGGATAGAGTTAAGGCCTTATCTATGGTGAAGGTTGAGGCTGATTTCCGATGAAGCGAAAGTCGATTGCGATTCTCGCAATAAGCGCCGCTCTGCTTTCATTGGCAACGGGGTGCACGCCAAAGTCAAAGATCACCTACAAGCCTGGAAAAGTGGTCAGCTGTTCAAGCATTCCGCGATTTGTTCCAGACAATGTCATGATTCCCGCAAATCAAGTACTTCGGTGTCTTGATGGTTCAGCCAGTGAAGAGACTCTCCACTTCAAAGGCCCAGTAGTAGTTAATGTCTGGGGATCCTGGTGCGGTCCATGCGAACAAGAGATGAAATATTTCCGCGCACTTGCCGCCACTGAAAAAGTAAAAATTGTGGGCATTGATGTGGAGGAGGCAAATATGAAGATGCCTCGCCAATTTATTGTGCGACAAGGAATGACTTGGCCCAGCCTCTTTGATCCCGATGGTCGTACTCGCACCATCTTCGGAATGGGTGTACCAGTGACTTGGTTTATCGATGCCACTGGCAGCGTGGTTCATAAGCAGATTGGTGTCATGACTTCAGCCAGACAACTTTCAGACCTACTCGCACAATATCTTGGCATCACAGTGAGCCTCAAAGCATGAAGAGCCAATGGATTGATCTGATACTCGCACTTGGTTTCATCGCTGCCGCAGCTCGCGGTTATCGGGCCGGGTTGGTCGCCTCCTTACTTGCTGCTTTGGGCTTTATTGGTGGTGGAGTAGGCGCGCTCCTACTCATCCTGAAATTCGTCAACAATTGGCATGGGGTCTTCGGAAAATTCGGCTTGATTATCGCTGCCATCTTTATGGGCGCATCGCTCGGCGAGTGGTTTATGCGAAAGCTAGGAAAGTTCTTTCATAAGAAAATTCTCTTTGGGCCGTTTCGCTGGGCAGATTCTTTGCTCGGTGCCGCTTTCTCACTTCTGCGCACCGCAACGATCACCTTTTTAATTGCGGCAGTTCTTCTGGCAACCCCATGGAATTGGGCGCATCAATCGATTCCAGGTAGCAAGATCTATCTGGAGATGAAGAAGCTAGCTCCCGCTGTGATCACACAAGTCACCAAGCAAGTAAAGAAGTTCGTTTAATCTTCTGATTTACCCGATTGCAAACCTTCTTGAATTAGTCTCATAACGTTGGGGTCAGCAAGCGTTGTGGCATCGCCAACGGTGCGGTTTTCTGCAACATCGCGAAGTAGCCGGCGCATAATCTTTCCGCTACGGGTTTTAGGTAATTCATTGACCACCATGATCTGACGCGGCTTAGCAATTGAGCCAATTTCCTTTGCAACATGATCACGGAGCTCTTTAATAAGTACCTCGCCATGTTGATGCTCTATGCCATGACGCAAAATCACAAACGCAACTATTGCCTGGCCGGTCATTGCGTCATTGGCACCCACTACTGCTGCTTCCGCGACAGCTTCATGAGAAACCAAGGCCGACTCCACTTCAGTTGTGGAGATTCGGTGCCCCGAAACATTCATGACATCATCGACTCGACCAAGTAACCAGATTGCACCGTCATCATCGAGTTTGGCGCCATCACCAGCAAAATATTTACCTTCAAAGCGCGACCAGTACGTCTCTTGATATCGCTCGTGTTCGCCCCAAATTCCGCGAAGCATCGATGGCCAAGGTTCTGCAAGCACTAAATATCCACCATGACCATTGCCCATGACATTAGCTTCATCATCAATAACTTGTGCAGTAATTCCAGGCAGAGCTGCCATCGCAGATCCAGGTTTTGTTGCCGTGATGCCAGGAAGAGGTGAGATCAAGATTGCACCAGTTTCGGTCTGCCACCAAGTATCGACGATCGGACAACGGCCACCACCAATCACTTCTCGGTACCACATCCAGGCTTCTGGGTTAATTGGTTCTCCTACCGAGCCCAATAACCGAAGTGAAGTAAGGTCTTTGGAGTTGGGGAACTCATCGCCCCATTTCATCCAGGTACGAATCAAAGTCGGTGCGGTATAGAGAATTGAAACTTTATATCGCTCAATAATTTCAAAGATTCGCGATTTAGTAGGTGTATCCGGCGTTCCTTCATACATAACTTGAGTCGCACCATTAATCATGGGGCCATAAACAACATAAGAGTGTCCAGTAATCCAGCCAATGTCGGCGGTGCACCAATAGACATCGCGCTCAGGCTTTAAATCAAAGACCATCTTGTGAGTGAATGCTGCTTGCGTGAGGTAGCCGCCTGTAGTGTGAAAAATTCCTTTTGGTTTTGCCGTTGTGCCAGATGTGTAGAGAATAAAGAGACCGTGCTCAGAATCAAATCCTTCGGCAACGTGTTCGTCGCTTTGACGGTCAACAATCTCGTGCCACCAGATGTCGAGTGAATCGTTCCATGCAACATCTTGGCCAGTGCGCTTCACCACCAAGACTTTCGAAACGTTGTGCTCACCCTGCATTGCTTCATCGACAGCGGGCTTGAGTGCAAAAGGAACGCCTCGACGGAAACCACCATCTGAAGTGATAACTAACTTTGCGTCAGCATCTTGAACGCGCGAGAGAAGTGCATCGGCAGAAAATCCTCCGAAGACAACAGAGTGAATCGCACCGATGCGAGCGCAGGCCAACATCGCAACCGCTGCTTCGGGAATCATCGGCAAGTAGAGTGCAACGCGATCGCCTTTACCGACACCTAACTCGAGAAGAGCATTCGCGGCCTTCTTAACATCATGAAGCATCTGCGCATATGTAATGGTGCGCTTGTCTCCAGGTTCGCCTTCGAAATAAAAAGCGACTCGATCTCCGCGACCTTCAAGGACGTGACGATCCAACGCGTTGTATGCCGCGTTAATCTTTCCGCCGACAAACCATTTGGCATCCGGAACTTTCCACTCCAACGTTTGGGTCCAAGGCTCTTGCCATTCCAAGGCCGACGCAGCTTGCTCCCAGAACGCTAAGCGATTATTGGCTGCCTGTTCATAGAGCGCAGGAGTCGCATTGGCTTGCGCGATGAACTCTGGACTCGGTGCAAATGTTCTATTTTCGTGACCGAGATTTTCCAATGCGTCATTAACGTTGCTGGGATTACTCATCTTTTGAGATTACCAGCGCTGTGGATTCCACAGAAGAGGGTTAGCCCTAAGAAATTGATGGGAGGGGGTACCTAGCGTTGCCTCATTCCGATCGGCCATCTGCGGCCATCGTCTCCCGCCCCGCGAATCGGGGAAAGAAAGGCAACTTCTATGGGTCTGATCTTTAAAATCATCACCAACCTCCATGTAGTAAGCGTCGCTGCCAAGGCAATCACGCGCGTGGGCAAAACCCTGCTCCACTCCAATTTTGGGCTCCTTGGCCTGGATCGCGTTCTGAGTTGGTTTGGTATCAATTAAGCGATAGCGAAATCACCCTAAAAAGGGCATTTCGGATAATTCCACTGCATTCTGAGGCGGGGACTCACATATCCCCGGCTTTCGCCTATTGGCGCAAAATGTGGTGGGATTAGCCGTAAGCCTCACCGGTGACCCAATGAAGCGCCTCGGTTGAGTTTTACCGCTACTCAGTAAAACCACATGAGTGACCAACTTGGGAGAAGACCATGGCAATTGCAACCCCGGAAATTTATGCAGAGATGCTCGACCGCGCTAAGGCCGGCTCATTCGCGTATCCAGCAGTCAATATCTCTTCATCGCAGACCATTATTGGTGCGATCCGTGGCTTTGCAGAAGCAAAGTCCGATGGAATTATTCAGATCTCTTGGGGCGGCGCGGAGTACGCATCTGGCTCAACAGTAAAGAAGATGGTCGATGGCGCAGTTGCGCTCGCCGAGTTCGCACATGTTGTTGCGAAGAACTATGACGTCAACATCGCTCTTCACACCGATCACTGCCCAGCAGAGAAGCTCGATGGCTTTATGCGTCCACTTCTCGAAATTGGCGCACAGCGCATCAAAAACGGACAAGCCCCACTCTTTAACTCACATATGTGGGATGGATCAGCAGTATCCATGGAAGAGAATATGAAGATCTCTGATGAACTTATTACTAAGTCAGTTGCTGCTCGCACCATTCTTGAAATTGAAATCGGCGTTGTTGGCGGCGAAGAAGATGGCATCGAAGCAAAGCATGATGCAAAGCTCTACTCAACACCTGAAGATGCTCTCCTTACCCTCGAAACTTTGGGTAATGATGCAAACGCTCGCTACATGGTCGCTGCAACTTTTGGAAACGTTCACGGTGTTTACAAGCCAGGAAACGTCGTACTTCAGCCAAAGATCTTGCGCACATTGCAAGATGCAGTCGCGGCAAAACTCGGCCTTCCTGCAGGTTCAAAGCCAATGGATCTCGTATTCCACGGTGGCTCAGGATCATTGCTTTCAGAGATCCGCGAATCACTCGATTACGGTGTAATAAAGATGAATATCGATACCGATACTCAATATGCATTCACTCGCCCAGTTGTTGATCACGTCATGAAGAACTATGACGGCGTTCTCAAGATCGATGGCGAAGTTGGAAATAAGAAGGCATACGATCCACGCGCATGGGGCAAGGCTGCTGAAGCCGGACTCGCTGCTCGCGTTGGCGTTGCCTGCGAGGATCTTCGCTCAACCGGCACATCATTGTCGAAGTAAGAGCTGACTCATGCCTGCAATAGTTTTAGTCGGCGCTCAATGGGGCGATGAAGGTAAAGGCAAAGCAACCGATCTCCTTGGTGACCAAGTTGATTATGTTGTTCGCTACCAAGGTGGAAACAATGCTGGCCACACCGTAGTTATCGGCGACCAGAAATATGCCTTGCACCTTCTGCCTTCAGGAATCTTGAGTCCGAATGTTGTACCCGTTATCGGTAACGGTGTTGTGATCGACCCCTCAGTCTTACTTGAAGAGATCAAAGGATTAAACGAACGCGGTATCGATACTTCGAAGTTGAAGATTTCGACGAACGCACATCTCATCACTCCCTATCACCGCACGATCGATAAAGTTTCAGAGCGCTTCTTAGGTAATAACAAGATCGGCACAACAGGTCGCGGTATCGGACCTGCTTATGCTGACAAGATCAACCGTATTGGTATCCGAGTTCAAGATCTCTTCGATCCGTCAATTCTCGAACAGAAGATCTCGGGTGCCTTGAAAGATAAGAACCAAGTACTGATCAAGGTATTTAATCGCAAGGGCATTGACGTTAAAGATGTTCTCGATGAGTACCTTGCTTATGCAGAGATCTTGCGTCCGTATGTCACTGACACAGTCCTCTTACTCGACAATGCCCTGAAGGCAAATAAAGTCGTGCTTCTTGAAGGTTCACAAGGAACACTTCTCGATGTTGATCATGGCACATATCCTTTTGTTACTTCTTCAAACCCAACTGCTGGCGGTGCATCAACTGGTTCTGGAATCGGACCAACAAAGATCACTCGCTCTATCGGAATCTTGAAGGCATACACAACGCGCGTTGGTTCTGGTCCATTCCCAACTGAACTCTTCGATGCTGATGGCGAAGCACTTCGCTCAATCGGTGGTGAAGTCGGTGTTACTACTGGGCGCAACCGTCGTTGTGGTTGGTTCGATGCACCGATTGCTCGTTACGCAGTGCGCGTTAACGGCCTTACGGATTTCTTCTTAACAAAGCTCGATGTCCTCAGCACATGGGAGAAGATCCCCGTCTGCGTTGCATACGAGATTGATGGCGTACGCGTCGAAGAACTTCCTGCATCACAGAGCGATTTCCACCATGCAAAGCCGATCTACGAATATCTTCCAGGTTGGGTGTGCGATATTTCATCTGCACGTACCTTCGATGATCTTCCAGCTAATGCTCGTGCCTATGTGAAATTCCTTGAAGAGATCTCTGGAGCACCAATGTCGGCGATCGGTGTTGGCCCAGGCCGCGATCAAACAATTTCAGTACGGTCGCTCATTTGAAGGTTCTGCTGATTGGCTCTGGTGGGCGTGAACATGCACTCGCTAGCGCGCTAAAAAGAGATCCATCACTTGAAGAACTTCACGTCGCTCCAGGAAACCCCGGCATCGCAGAGATTGCAACATGTCATGCAACAAATACCGATGATAACGCAGCGGTAATCGCCTTAGCTGAATCACTTGGAATCGATCTTGTTGTCATTGGACCTGAAAAGCCTTTAATCCAAGGGTTATCTGATGATCTACGCAAAGCTGGCTTCGCTGTTTTTGGTCCATCGAAGGCCGCTGCAGAGATCGAAGGATCAAAGGATTTTGCAAAGCAAGTTATGCGTGATGCTGGCGTTCTTACGGCACACAGTTTCACATGCGAAACTCGTGAAGAGGTAGAACGCGCGCTCGACACCTTTGGCGCTCCATATGTTGTGAAACACGATGGACTTGCTGCTGGTAAAGGCGTTGTTGTTACAGAAGATCGTGCAATAGCTTTAGAGCATGCACTCCTTAGCCCGCGAGTCGTCATTGAAGAATTTCTTGATGGACCTGAAGTTTCACTCTTTGGAATCTCAGATGGAAAAAATATTCTTGCAATGCAACCGGCTCAAGATTTCAAACGTGCATTTGATGGAGATTTAGGGCCGAACACGGGCGGCATGGGTGCCTACTCACCACTTCCATGGGCCCCTGATGAGATTGTTGAAGAGACTCTCGAACAAGTTTTGAAACCAACTATCGCAGAGATGGCTGCGCGGGGTACTCCATTCGTTGGATTGCTATATGCAGGTCTTGCACTGACAAACAAAGGCACACGTGTTATCGAATTTAATGCGCGCTTCGGTGATCCCGAGACAGAAGTACTACTTCCGCGTTTACAGACACCACTGGCGGGGCTTCTCTTAAGGGCTGCCACTCGGGATTTAAAAGATCATCCACCTCTGCAATGGTCAGACCAATCTGCGGTGACAGTAGTGCTAGCTTCAGAGGGTTATCCGATGTCACCAAAAGTTGGCGAGCCACTCACGGGTATCAATCCAATTGAGGGCTCTGAAGTTTTTCATGCTGGTACAACGCTGGATGGAAATCTCTTAAAGTCATCCGGAGGTCGGGTCCTGGCTGTCACGGGTCTGGGAGCAGACCTGACCGAGGCCCGCGATAAGGCCTATCGAGTGATCTCAGGAATTACCCTACGAGGCAGTCATTACCGCAGTGATATCGCACTCAATGCGTCAATCGCTGAAAAAGGTAACTAAAAGTTATAAAACTCTTTCAACTCGCATTCATCTAAATAGCCCTATCTGTTCACGGTGGCAGTGCTGCAGTGGTTTAATGTGCCATCAAGACGTTTTACGTTTTGCCCCTTAACAACCAACGGAGGAATCCAATGCTCAAGAAATCAATGAGAAAGCCACTGGCTCTCTTTGCTGCAGCATCACTCGCTGCAATTGGTTTGACTGTTCCTGCATCACATGCAGCCAGCTCAACCATCCAGGTCTACATCTCTGCTGATACAAATATTCAGGACCTTTGGGTCAAGACACTTGTCCCAGCATTCAAGCTTGCTTATCCAGGATATGACGTAAACGTCACATTCGATCTTCACGGAGATCATGATGCACAAGAGACTGCAAAGATCACTGCAGCATCAGTTCTTCACAAAGATCCAGGCGTCGATCTTATCGACGGTGGCTTCACAACAACTCTTGGCGCTGCTGGACTTCTCTACCGTCCAACACCAGGACTTATGCCTAACATTAAAGATCTAAACAAGACTGTTCTTGCTGCTGGTAAGGGTGGAATTCCATACCGTGCTTCATCAGTTCTCCTTGCTTACAACTCAACAACTGTCCCAACACCTCCTGCGACTCTTGATGATCTTCTTGCATGGATCAAGGCTCACCCAGGTAAGTTCACATACAACGTTCCAAGCGGTGGCGGAAGCGGATACGCATTCGCACAAACTGTTATAGATAAGTATCTTTCAAATGCTGATCGTGCAACTCTCGTTGCACAGGCTGCTCCAGAACTAGAAGCTAAGTGGGCACAGGGTCTTGAAACTCTTCGCCAGCTTAATAAGTACACATATGGACAGAACGGTACCTACCCAGCAAACAATGCTGAGACTCTTAAGGACCTTGCAACTGGTCTTGTAGATATGGGAACAGTCTGGTCTGATCAATTCTCATCAGCACTCAAGGCTGGCACTATGCCTGCAAATATCAAGGTAACAGCAATCAAAAACCCAGCATTGACTGGTGGAGCTTCATACCTCGGTATTCCAAATAGCTCAACAAACAAGACAGGCGCACGCCTTCTTGCTAACTGGGTACTTTCACCAGTTGCTCAGAACTTGATCGTCGGCGGAACTCTAAATGGATTCCCTGTCATCCCTCTGAACAAGCTCGATCCAAAGCTAGTAACAGCATTTGCTGGCGTGGATATCTTGAACCTTCGTGCTGCCTACCTCAGTGCAAATGCGAATGATCTCAAGAGCCAGTGGGCTTCAACAGTCCCTGGCAAGTAAGTCAGATATCGCAATTAATTCGTGATATCGCTTCGCCGTAAAAAGAATAAGGAAGGGTCCCTCACCTCACAAGGTGGGGGACCTTCTCTCCTTGGACTTGGCCTCTCTCTTCCACCACTTTTAATAGTCCTGGTCTTTGTCGGGCTGCCAATTCTTATTGGCCTGACATTTAGCCTTGGCTTTACGACTGGGCCGAACCGCGTTATTGCAATTATCGGCCAGCAGATTCATAAGAAGAATCATTGGTGGGGAACGCTAAGCGCCTATAACGATGTTATTCATGACTCACGTTTTCTTGGTGATTTAGGCCTGACAATTTTTGTCACAGTTCTCTCCACGACACTTGTGTTGCTGCTCGCACTTTCGATCGCGCTCTATCAGCGCTTGATCGGTGGTAGAAAAGCCGCAGTTCTTGTCACGCTCTCTATCGTTCCTCTCTTTGTTCCAGTTGTTATATCTGCTTGGGCGATCCATACCTTTTATGGTGGCGATGGATTTATGAAGACATTCTTCACTCATTTTGGAATTGATTTCCCAACGTTGACTTCGACCCCATCAGCCATTGTTATTGGCACTGTGTGGACATCTCTTCCCTTTGCGATTCTCATGATTAGCTCTGGTCTGCAAGCAATTCCAGATGCGCTGATTGAGTCAGCGAAAGATTGTGGTGCCTCGGTATTTCGTGTGATCGCCAATATTCTTGTTCCCCTTGCAAAGACTCCGATCATTATTGCCGCTTCATTCACATCGATCGGAATTTTGGGATCATTCACAATCCCACTCTTCTTGGGGCCAAATCAGCCAACGATGCTTGGCGTTGAAATCTCTAATTTCTTTGGTGCTTACAATCGACCACAGCAATCACTCGTGATGGCATTTATTGTCTTCGCAATTGCCTCGGGTATTGCAGTCTTATACGTTCGATCCAATATTAAAAGTGCTAGAGAGAGCGGTCGCCTCTAATGGCTAAATTCTTCAAATCAATCAACCTCAGCCGTATTGGTATCAATCTCTTTATTGCCCTGCTCGCAGTATTTATTCTTGGGCCGCTCGTCTGGCTCGGAGCTCATGCCTTCGCTGCGGATTGGCGCTATCCAAATCTCTATCCAAGCGGCCTGACTATGCGTTGGTGGTCAAAGGTTTTCCTTGATTCAGCGCTTGCAACCGCGATTAAAAATTCGTTAATCATTAGTCCCATTGTTGTCATCATTTCAATGTTTATCTGTCTGCCAGCTGCCTACGCAGCAGGCCGAATGAATTTCTTTGGGCGTAAGGTATTTATGATCACCCTCTTCTCTGCAAACTCGTTTCCAAAGATTGGACTCTTTGCAGCGATTGCGACTCTCTACTACGCACTGAACTTAATGGGGACATTCGTTGGCGTAGTCATTATTCAACTCCTTGGAACCATTATCTATATGACGTGGATTCCAGCTGCAGCTTTTGCTGCCGTGCCAAAGAACCTTGAAGAAGCTGCCCGTGATGCAGGGGCAAGCAAGTTCACTGTTTTCCGCACAATCACACTTCGCTTAGCTATGCCGGGAATTCTCGTCGCAATTGTTATGTCATTCCTCGCTTCATTCGATGAAGCTCAAGGTACATACCTTGTTGGCGCACCAGGTATCTTTACAATGCCAACTGAGATGTACTCACTTGTTCAGAACTACCCAATTCAAGTTGCAGCGGTATTCTCAATCTTGCTTGCAATCCCATCAGTCCTGCTCTTAGGTCTTGCTAGAAAACACATCATGGGCGGACAACTCGCAGAAGGATTCCAACTCAAATGACACAAGAGGGAAATGACATGGGACTAGAACTCAAGGGATTGAAGAAGATCCTGGGTGGCCGCGTAATTATTGACGACCTCCATTTGAGCGTTGCTCCTGGAGAGATGATCTCTCTACTCGGACCATCTGGTTGCGGCAAGACCACCACCTTGCGCATGATCGCTGGTTTCTTAGCTGTCGATGCCGGTCAGATCTTTGTCGCGGGTGAAGATGTCACAGCCCTTGGTCCAGATAAGCGCCCCAGTGCAATGGTCTTCCAGAACTATGCGCTCTGGCCCCATATGAGCGTTTCCAAGAATGTCGCCTATCCATTGAAGATTAAGGGGCTTTCTAAGCCAGAGATTGCAGAGAAAGTTGATGCTGCTCTCGCACTTGTTAACCTGCTACATCATAAAGATTCTCGTCCAGGACAGATCTCTGGCGGAGAACAGCAACGTGTAGCTCTCGCGCGCGCATTGGTGCAAGAGCCAAATATTCTCTTGCTCGATGAGCCTCTCAGTAACTTGGATGCAAAGCTTCGCGAGAAGGTACGTGAAGATATTCGCCAACTGCAACGTCGCCTTGGTATCACAACTGTGATTGTGACCCACGATCAAGAGGAAGCTCTCTCAATCTCTGACCGAGTTGCCGTTATGAATAATGGAAGAATCGAACAGTTCTCAACTCCACATGAGCTCTATAACGCTCCTGCTACTGAATATGTTGCAACATTTATTGGTTCACTCAATCGCTTTGAAGGCGATCTCGTAAACGGCCTTATCCGACCAGGTGCTCATGTCACAGGTATTCGCCCTGAAGATCTCACACTCTCTATGCAAGCATTTGAAGGTTCACACCCCGGGGTTGTTGAACTCATTATTCCTCGTGGCCACTTCTACGAAGTTGTTGTGAAGCGCTCTGATGCAACCTTTAGAATCTTCGCAAGCGAAAATATCCCTGCTGTTGGTGCAAATGTTCACGTAGGCATTAAGAAATCTCTGCGCTACCTCAATGGGAAACTAGTAGCATAATTAGATGACAACTGTCGCAACAGCTCATAGAGGTGATAGTTCGGTTCACCGTGAGAACACAGTTGCCGCAATCTCATCTGCAATTGCTCGTGGTGCGCAGATCATTGAAATTGATATCCGCCAGAGTAAAGATGGACATGTCGTCGTCTTACACGATCCAACGCTCGAGCGACTTTGGGGGCATCCTGCTAAAGCGTCAGAGTTAACGCTCGCGCAGATCTCAGAGCTCGGCTTTGCTGAAACCCGAATTCCTACTCTTGCAGCAGTTATCGAACTTTTCGTAGGCTCACACTCTGCAATCTTGATCGATATGGATTCAGATGAGAACGCCTTAGCCGCTCTTGAAGTAGTAAAAGCCTCAAAACTGCCTGCTGAGCAAGTGATTTGGTGCGGTGTACTCGATGGGATGCGAGTTATTCGTCGTGGCTCATCGACTGCGCGAATCTGGTTACCGTGGAATGAGCAGATACTTGTTGATTCAGCTCTCATCGCAGAATTAAAGCCAGAGTCAGTGAATTCGCAGTACTCATATTGGAACCGTGAAAAAGTGGAAGCTGTTCATAAACTTGGAATCAAGACTTCAGCATGGACTATCGATGATGTACCAACAATGCGGTGGGCAAAGGCAATCGGAATTGATTCAATTACCACAAACCAACTCGCAAAGTTGCAAGCGGTTATTGCGGATCAGAGCTCAGTAGATCCCCTTGATATTCCACGAGCTGCAGAGCTCAGCCAATCAATCGCACATTGGGCAGTAAAAATCTGTCAGTGGATGGAACCCGGCAAAGTCTTAACAAAGGTCAATCTTGCAGATTTAGTTACTGAAGTTGATCTACTTATTGAATCTCATGCGCGCGAGATGATCCTTGCAAATTTCCCGACTCACAATATTGTCGGTGAAGAATTTGGTGGCGAGTTTGATGCCGCACGTCCGACTTGGTATATCGATCCAGTTGATGGAACAACCAACTTCGCAAATCGAACACCATGGAGCTCACTCTCACTCTCACTCGCAGTCGGCCGCGATCCATTAGTTGCAGTAACGATTGATCCGTGGCGCGATAAAGTATTTAGCGCCGTCAAAGGCAAAGGTGCATTTGTAAATGGGGAGCCACTGAAGACTCCTGTTGCAGAACCAACATCAACCCCACTTGCAGGAAAAGTTGTTCTCACCGAATTAGCTGGCTCTCGTCCATGGCGCGGCTTCACAAAGTTCCTTGACAGCATGCATGAAAATTTCTGCACACTTCGCATTATGGGAGCCGGAACACTCACCCTCACAGCGGTCTCTGCTAATTATGGAATCGGTGCGGTCATTCATAAATTCAGCCCGATCGATCACCTTGCGGCGGCCTTGATTGCCCGCGAAGCAGGATCTGTAATCGTCAACGAAGCTGGCGAAGATGACATATTCCCCCAAAAGGGCGGCGTCATGATTGTTCAGCCGGTAGCCCGTGAGGCGCTCTATAAGGTCTGGTCGGAGTCGCTCGCAGAGGCTTGATTCGGGAAGAATCGATCCTGAAGATAGGATTGAGCCATGAGCCTGCTCGCAGACCGTTACGCATCGGCCGCGATGCGCGCGATCTTCAGCCCAGAGCAAAAAATCATCGCAGAACGCAAGCTCTGGATCGCTGTCATGAAGGCCCAATCACATCTTGGCCATGCGATTGATGCACAAGTAATTGCAGATTATGAAGCAGCTATTTCTAAAGTTGATCTTGCATCGATTGATGCACGTGAGAAGCAGACTCGTCACGATGTAAAGGCTCGCATCGAAGAGTTCAATGCACTCGCAGGTCATGA
>CAIXHZ010000042.1 GCA_903919375.1 uncultured Actinomycetes bacterium
CATCAGCCAATCATCGAGCAAGCAGCTCGCGTTGGCATGCCATACGTCACTGAGCGTTGGCTCGGCGGCATGCTCACCAACTTCCCTACCGTCTACAAGCGTATTCAGCGACTCAAAGAGCTCGAAGCTCTGGAGAGCCAGAATGATCAGCTCCTCACCAAGAAAGAACTTCTTGTTCTTCGCCGTGAGCGTGAGAAGCTCACACGTAACCTCCAAGGTATTCGCGACATGACCAAGTTGCCTAGTGCAATCTGGGTAGTCGATACCAAGAAGGAACACCTCGCAGTACAGGAAGCACACAAGCTTGGTATTCCTGTAGTTGCGATCCTCGATACCAACTGCGATCCCGATGAAGTGGATTACAAGATTCCTGGTAACGACGATGCAATTCGTTCCATCCACCTCCTTACTCGCGTCATCACTGATGCAGCAGTAGCTGGCCTTGCAGCACGTTCTGCAACAGCGGCTGCAGCAGCAGCGTCATCAGTTCCAGCAGCAGAAGCTGCAAAAGCTGAAGTAACTGCAACACTGGAGAAGGAACTCCTTGAGTCAGCAGCTCCAGCAACCGAAGGCGAGGCTAAGTAATTGGCTTACACAGCAGCAGATGTAAAGAAGCTCCGCGAGGAGACTGCAGCGGGCATGCTCGACTGCAAGAAGGCACTCGATGAAGCTAATGGCGATTACCAGAAGGCGGTTGAACTTATCCGCGTTAAGGGTCTCAAAGGCGTAACAAAGCGCGAAGGTCGCACCACATCAAATGGTCTCGTTCTTGCCAAGGCAGAGGGCAACCTCGGCGTAATGCTCGAACTGAACTGTGAGACAGACTTCGTAGCTAAGGGCGATCGCTTCCAGGAGCTCGCTGCCGAACTCTTAACTCATCTTGAAGCAAGCAAGATCGGTGATCTCACCGCATTCCTCGCTTCAACAATGGCAAATGGCGAAACGGTTCAGGCAGTAATTGATCAAGGAAATGCAACTCTCGGCGAGAAGATTGAACTTCGCCGTATTGCAGTTCTCGATGGTCAGCCAGTTGCGCTCTATCTCCACCGCACCAGCCCAGATCTACCTCCTCAGGTAGGCGTACTTGTCCAGTTGGCAAGCGCAGCAGCTGAAGCCGGAAAAGATATTGCACAGCACATCGCAGCATTCGCACCTCAATATGTCAGCCGCGAGCACATCCCAGCAGAGGCGATCGAAAACGAGCGCCGTATTGCTGAAGAGACTGCCCGTGAAGAGGGTAAGCCAGAGGCTTCACTCTCTAAGGTTGTCGAAGGTCGCGTGACCGGTTTTGTAAAGGAAGTGAGCTTGCTTGAGCAATCTTTCGCTAAGGATGCGAAGAAGACTGTTCAGCAGATTCTCGATGAGGCAAAGACTGCCGTGTCTGCCTTCCATCGCTTCCGCGTTGGCCAGTAATCTAGGGTCATAGCAAGGCCGTTTTACAGCACCACAGAAGTACCCAACAGTTTGAGAGGAGCACTCACTATGGCCCGACCAGGTTATAAGAGAGTGCTCCTTAAACTTTCTGGTGAAGTTTTTGGCGGCGAGAAGGGCATCGGCGTTGATCCCGATGTTGTTCACGATATCGCCCAGCAAATCGCCGATGTTGTTCGCGGCGGAACCCAAATTGCCATTGTTGTAGGCGGTGGAAATTACTTCCGCGGCGCCGAACTTTCCCAACGCGGTATGGATCGCGCTCGCGCTGACTACATGGGAATGCTCGGAACAGTAATGAACTGCCTGGCTCTTCAAGATTTCTTGGAGAAAGAGGGCATCGAGACCCGAGTTCAAACCGCGATCACTATGGGTCAAGTTGCTGAACCTTATATTCCTCGTCGCGCTATTCGCCACCTCGAAAAGGGTCGCGTCGTTATCTTTGGCGCCGGCGCAGGCATGCCATTCTTCACGACCGATACCGTAGCTGCGCAGCGCGCACTCGAAGTCGGATCCGAAGCGCTCTTGCTCGCAAAGAGTGGAGTTGATGGCGTCTATTCAGCAGATCCTAAGAAGGATTCTTCTGCCACTAAATTTGATTCCATCTCTTACGACGAAGTTCTCTCCAAATCTCTTGCCGTTGCCGATGCAGCCGCCTTTAGCCTCTGCCGCGAAAATTCACTACCCATCATCATCTTTGATCTAAAAAATAAAGGCAATATTGGTCGCGCAGTTCGCGGCGAATCAATCGGAACAATCGTCTCGTAAGGAAACCCCATGTCAGATATCGCAACTCTTCTCAGTGATTCCACCAGCAAAATGGCTAAGGCTATTGAGGTGGCAAAGGAAGATTTCGGAGCCATTCGCTCTGGTCGCGCACATCCCACAATGTTTGCCAAGATCGTTGTGGATTACTACGGCACTTACACTGCTCTCACCCAGCTCGCCACAATTCAAGTCCCAGAACCTCGTATGGCAGTAGTGAGCCCATTCGATAAAGGTGCGATGGCATCGATTGAAAAGGCTATTCGCGAATCCGATCTCGGCGTGAACCCAGCGAGTGATGGCGCAGTTATCCGCGTGAATTTCCCTGAACTTACCGAAGAGCGCCGCAAGGATTACATCAAAGTTGCTCGCACCAAGGCGGAAGATTCCAAGATCGCTATTCGCAATATTCGTCGCGCAGCTAAAGAAGCGATGGAGAAACTCGAGAAAGATGGCGATGCTGGTAAAGATGATGTAGCTCGCGGAGAGAAAGATCTCGAGAAGATTACCGCTGATCACGTCACCAAGATTGATGAACTCTTAAAGCATAAAGAGACTGAGCTACTCGAAGTTTAAAATGGATGACCTGCACTCCCTCAATGAGGCGATAAATAAGAGAGCGGGGCGCAAGCTCCTTCCCTCGATCTTGGTATCGATCTGCCTGCTCGCCCTGGTTTTTGGAAGCGTCATCCTAGCCCCCGCACTCTTTGGAGTACTTCTCTGGGTCGCCATCATTCTCGCCTCCCATGAATTAGTGCATGCCTATGGCGATGGGGGAATTGATCTTCCGGAACGGGCCATCCAAATTGCTGCCACCGGAATTTTGATCGCTGCTTGGTATGGTCGAGTCTCAGGTCTTGCTGTTGCAATGTCGATTGCCGTGCCCAATTTACTTGTCTACATCATGATTAAAAGCCCCAAAGATTTCGTTCGACGATCTACATCTGCGGCTTTTGCGCTTTTCTATCTTCCCTTCTTGGGCGGATTTATTCTCTTACTCGCTCATAGCAGCAATGCCCCAGCGCGAATTTTGGCTCTTGTTATTCTTGTGAGTTGCAATGACACCTTTGGATATTTTGCAGGCGTCCTCTTTGGTAAGCACCCACTGGCACCACAAGTAAGTCCCAAAAAGACGTGGGAAGGGCTGGCTGGCTCCATTGTGGCTACCACGATTGGATCAAGCTTGGTTCTTCGCTACGCCTTGCATCATGCACTCTGGCTCGGCGCGCTTATTGGAGTCATGGCGGTTATCACATCAACTGCTGGCGATCTCATCGAATCCGCAGTAAAACGCGATCTCTCCATTAAGGATATGGGAGCAATTTTGCCCGGACACGGTGGAATACTTGATCGCATCGATTCTGTTCTCTTTACCGGGCCAGCTATTTGGTTTGCGCTCGAATTTATCAAACACTTTAGTCTGTGAGTCCCGAATGAGCACTAGCGCCGAACGTCCGCAAGATGCACCTGAACTCAAGCTTGTCTTTGATGAGCCAAAGCAGAAGGTAAAGCCACCGAAGCACTTTGCCGACCTGGCGCCAGAAGATCGTAAAGCGCGCGCTGTCGAATTAGGTATCCCAGCATTTCGTGCAAACCAAATGGCTGTTCACTTCTTTACTCATTACAACGATGATCCTGAAACATGGAGCGATATTCCTAAGGATCTTCGCGAGACGCTAGTGAAGGAATTTGTTCCTCAACTCATCACCTTAGTTCGTACTGTTACTACCGATGGCGGCAAGACCCGCAAAGATTTGTGGCGTCTGCACGATGGCGTTCTGGTGGAGAGCGTACTGATGCGTTACACCGACCGCACAACAGTTTGCATCTCCTCACAAGCGGGCTGCGGAATGAACTGCCCGTTCTGCGCAACCGGACAAGGTGGACTTACTCGAAATCTCACCGCTGGCGAGATCACCGCTCAAGTTGTTGCAGCTGCGCGCATCTGCGCCACGGGTGAAATGCCTGGGGGAGAGACTCGACTCTCCAATGTTGTCTTTATGGGCATGGGCGAGCCGCTCGCTAACTACAACGCAGTTATCCGCGCCGTTCGTAATATCACCGCGCCGCAGCCCGATGGTCTCGGCATCAGTGCGCGCTCTGTCACTGTCTCTACAGTGGGACTTGTCAACGGAATTGAAAAACTCCGCGAAGAAGGCATTCCGGTGACACTTGCTGTTTCGCTGCATACTCCCGATGATGAGCTTCGCGATACGTTGGTCCCTATTAATAATCGATTCAATGTCAAAGAAGTACTGGCCGCAGCTGATGCCTATGCCGAAAAAACGGGCCGCCGTTATTCAATTGAGTACGCGATGATTCGCGATATCAATGACCAAGCCTGGCGCTCAGATCTCTTGGGGCGACTTCTTAAAAATCGAAATGCCCACGTGAATCTCATTCCACTCAATCCAACACCTGGCTCAAAGTGGACCGCTTCCAGGCCACAGGATGAGGCAGAGTTTGTAAGGATTCTCGAAAATTATGGGGTTCCCGTCACAGTGCGCGATACCCGCGGCCGGGAAATCGATGGCGCGTGTGGCCAATTGGCAGCGGCCGAGATAACCTCTGAGGCATGAAAAGCTTCTCAAACTTTATTGATGGAAAGTCGACCCCCGCTCTCTCGGGAGAGACCACCGAAGTAATAAATCCCGCTACCGGCGAGGTCTATGCGCAGGCTGCCAACTCTGGCGCAGCCGATGTCGATGTAGCGATGAAGGCAGCCTCGAAAGCATTTGAAGATTGGCGCGATTCCACGCCATCTGAACGCCAGCGCGCGCTATTAAAAATTGCTGATGCGCTCGAATCTCGCGCTGACGAACTCGTTGCGATTGAAGTAGAGAACACCGGTAAGCCCATCGCACTTACTCACTCTGAAGAAGTGCCACCGATGATCGACCAAATTCGATTCTTCGCTGGCGCTGCTCGCAATCTCGAAGGCAAATCTGCCGGCGAATATATGCGCGGTATGACCTCCTTTATTCGCCGCGAACCCATCGGCATTTGCGCCCAAGTAACTCCATGGAATTACCCGATGATGATGGCGGTCTGGAAATGGGCACCAGCGATTGCTGCTGGAAATACTGTTGTACTCAAGCCAAGCGATACCACTCCCGCATCGACCGTCTTTATGGCCGAAGTTATGGCTGAGTTCCTTCCGGGCGGAGTCTTTAACGTTGTGACCGGAACTCGTGAAACCGGTAAAGCCTTGGTCGAACATGCAACCCCATCGATGGTCTCTATTACAGGGTCTGTGCGCGCCGGAATTCAAGTAGCACAGAGCGCCGCCACCGATCTTAAGAAAGTGCACTTAGAGCTTGGCGGCAAGGCACCTGTCGTTGTCTTTGCTGATGCCAACTTAGAGGCGGCAGCTGAAGCGATTGCGATCGCTGGTTACTTCAACGCCGGCCAAGATTGCACCGCCGCAACACGCGTTATGGTCGAAGCATCTGCATACGATGAATTCGTCGCATTACTAGCTGCGCAGGCGAAGAACAATATTGCCACTGGTGGACCCACTGAAGATGTTCTCTATGGCTCAGTAAATAACGCCAATCAACTCGCTCATGTTAAGGGCTTTATCGATCGACTTCCAGATCATGCCAAGATCCAAGCGGGCGGTCACATTATTGATCGCGCTGGTTATTACTTCGAGCCAACCGTCATCTCTCATCTCAACCAGAACGATGACGCTATTCAAAACGAAATCTTTGGGCCAGTTATCACCGTCCAAAAATTCACCGATGAAGCACAGGCAATTAGCTATGCAAACGGTGTTGTCTATGGCCTTGCTTCCAGCGTGTGGACGAGTAACCATTCACGAGCAATGCGCCTTGCCAAAGCTTTCGATTTTGGTTGCGTCTGGATCAACACTCATATTCCACTCGTCGCCGAAATGCCACATGGTGGTTTCAAACGTTCTGGCTACGGCAAAGATCTCTCCTCTTATGGCTTTGAGGATTACACCCGAATCAAACATGTAATGAGTAACCTCAATGGCTAATATCGGAAATATGTATGGACCTAAGTTCACCTTCTTAGGAATTCCTGAATGCGACCTCGAAGTACCTTCGAGCTTTGCAGGTGCAGATGTTGTCATTGTTGGTGCGCCGATTGATAGCGGAACATCCCATCGATCAGGTGCCAAGCATGGACCTCAGGCGATTCGTGGTGGCGATTACTTGCCGCATGATGCTGAACGTCCCCATATGTCGATGCGCGTTGATTCACTTAAAGAACTCAAGATTTATGATGCCGGCGATCTCTTGATGCCGGGCGGGGATATCGTCGCTTCACTGAAATTGCTCGAAGAGGCAACCGAACTTATCTCGCGCGCAGGCGCTATCCCATTGATTCTCGGTGGCGATCACTCCATCGCCTCAGCTGATGTGCGCGGAATTGCAAACCATCGTGGCTTTGGAAAAGTCTCCATGATCCACTTCGATGCCCACGCCGATACAGGCGATACTCAATTTGGTTCACTAGTTGGCCATGGCACGCCTATGCGCCAACTTATCGACTCGGGCGCAGTGCGCGGAGATCGATTCTTGCAGTTAGGACTTCGTGGCTACTGGCCAGATGACATCACATTAAAGTGGATGCGCGATCAAGGAATGCGTTCGTATGAGATGACCGAAATTCATCATCGCGGAATGAAGGAAGTTCTCGATGAATCTTTTGCTCGTCTCACCGACGAATGCGATGGCGTCTTTCTCTCCGTGGATATCGATGTTGTGGATCCAGGAATGGCGCCAGGTACAGGCACCCCAGAGCCCGGTGGCATGACTAGTCGCGAGCTTCTAGAAGCTGTTCGTCGTATCTGCTTCGAACTTCCGATTGTCGGGATCGATATTGTTGAGGTCGCACCGGCCTACGACAGCGCCGAAATTACCGCCATTCTTGCCAACCGCGTTGCATTGGAAGCACTCAGCGCCATCACACTTCGCAAGAAGGGTGGAACATATTCCGCTACTCGTAACCTGCTTGATCGGTAATTAATGCGCGAAATCGTAATTTTAGGATCGACGGGGTCGATCGGTGTGCAAGCACTGGAGATCATCGCCGCCAACCCCAATAAGTTTCGCGTCGTTGCGTTAGCAGCTGGCTCGAAAAATATTCCCCTCCTCATCGAGCAAGCAAGAAAATTCTCCGTTCCCATCATTGCAACTACGGCCGAGCGCGCTGAAGTTCAGGAATTAGCTGGTGATATCCAGGTAATCGATGGCCCGCTTGCTGCATCTGAAGTCGCCACGATTCCCTGCGATATTGTCCTGAATGGAATTACTGGATCCATCGGTCTTGGTCCCACTCTTGCTGCACTTGGCGTGGGAAATAAGGTCGCACTTGCCAATAAGGAATCACTTGTAGCAGGTGGCGATTTGGTTATGGCCTTTGGTCGAGATCGAATCATTCCGGTGGACTCCGAGCACTCTGCGCTCTATCAATGCTTCCTTGCAGGTAAGAGCAGTGAAGTTAAAAAAGTTATCTTGACGGCAAGTGGTGGCCCATTCCGAGATCGCGAAGATCTATCGGATGTCACAGTGGCAGATGCGCTAGCGCATCCCACGTGGGCAATGGGTCCATTAGTCACCATCAATTCAGCAACTTTGATGAATAAGGGCTTAGAGATTATTGAGGCGCACTATCTCTTTGATATTCCATATGCGGCAATCGATGCCGTCATTCATCCACAATCGGTTGTGCATTCCATGGTGGAGTTCATTGACGGTTCAACTCTTGCCCAAGCAAGCCCACCCAATATGAAGGGTCCGATCGCTTATGCATTGGGCAATGGTGAGCGAGTGGCTCGAGCTACCCAGCCAGTCGATTGGAGCAGATCACATCGTTGGGATTTCGCTCCCATCGATACCGCACGTTTTCCTGCAATTGATTTAGCGCGCCGCTGCGGCGAACTCGGGGGAGGGCTCCCAGCAATCTTTAACGCCGCCAATGAGGTCGCTGTTGAAGCATTTTTGAATGAGCAGATTGCATTCACAGCCATTGTCGATATCGTGGAGTTAGCTGTGCAAAAACTTGGTGGCAGTGCTCCCGTTATCGCCAGAAATCTCGCCGATGTCAGTGCCATCGAGGATGGTGCTCGTCGTATCGCCCACGAATTAGTTCAGGAGAAAAAGTGAGTTTTGTCGGTGCATTAGCTTTTATCGTTGCTTTACTTCTATCGGTCATGATCCACGAAGCCGGTCACTTCTTTACCGCCAAGCGCTTTGGCATGAAAGTGACAGAGTTCTTCCTCGGTTTCGGTAAGAAACTCTGGTCCTTTCAGCGGGGTGAGACCGAATTTGGTGTGAAAGCGGTTCCTGCCGGTGGTTACTGCCGAATTGTGGGAATGTCGATGCACGAACCGCTCACTGAGGATGAAAGACCGCGCGCTTTCTACACCTCATCGGTCCCTAAGCGTCTCATCGTTTTAGGTGCCGGCTCCTTCCTGCATTTTGTATTGGGTTTCATTACGCTCGTAATTCTCTTCTCAGCAGTGGGAACCTCTGCTGTTTCTGGAACGGTAGGCCTGGTCCCGCAGTGTCTCTCCTCCGATGGTAAGACATGTGCGCCTACTGATCCGGCATCACCTGCATTCGTCGCAGGAGTAAAGGCTGGCGATCAGATCACTGCGATCGACGGCGTTAAGTATCACCATTGGTCAGATGCAGTAGTCAAGATTCGCGCCTCAGCTGGTAAGCCCATTGATCTCACCATTTATCGCGGTGGCTCAATTCTTCACATCACTCTTACGCCGATTGCTCGAACGGTAAATGGCAAGAGTATTGGAATCATGGGCGTCAATAATCGCATCGGCAATCAACGCGATAGCGTCATCGAAAGTTTGGGAAGTGCTGGATCTCTCTCACGTCAGCTTTTCACGAGCAGCATCTCCTCGCTCTTCACATTGCCAGCTAAAGTTCCTGCGCTCTTTCGCGAAACCTTTGGACGCGAAAAGCGTGATCCGCAAGGACTAGTCGGTGTCGTTGGTGTGGCTCGAGTCAGTGCCCAGACTGCCAGTGATCCTCATTTAGCTACCCGCGAAAAGATCGCCACCTTCTTACTAATCGTTGCTAGCCTCAATATCTTCGTTGGAATTTTCAATCTCCTGCCACTCTTGCCCCTCGATGGCGGCCATATGGCGATTGCGATCGCCGATGGAGTGCGTCGCACCTGGGCAAAGCGTCGCAAGCGCCCCATCCCAGCCCCGCTGGATGTTGAGAAATTAATGCCGGTGACAATTGCGGTATTTGTGCTCTTGGTGGCACTTTCGCTCTTGCTGCTCGCAGCCGATATCTTTAATCCCGTCACGCTTTAAATTGAGATCAAAACTTCACTAGGAATAGGGCAGAATATCCCCATGGTTAATCTTGGAATGCCAGCCTCACCGCTGCCCACATTGTCGCCTCGCCGCCCAAGTAAGCAGCTCAAAGTCGGCAACGTCCTTGTCGGAGGAAATGCACCAGTAAGTGTGCAATCCATGTGCACAACTTTGACTTCAGATGTAAATGCAACGCTCCAGCAGATCGCCGAACTCACCGCATCTGGTTGCCAGATTGTTCGTGTTGCTGTCCCTTCGCAAGATGATGCTGACGCCCTGGCGCAGATTGCAAAAAAGTCTCAGATCCCAGTGATCGCCGATATTCACTTCCAGCCAAAATATATTTTTGCAGCGATCGATGCTGGCTGCGCAGCTGTGCGCGTTAACCCTGGCAATATCAAGCAATTCGATGACAAGGTCAAAGAGGTAGCAAAGGCTGCCGGCGATGCGGGAATTCCCATTCGCATTGGCGTCAATGCTGGTTCACTTGATCCACGCCTGCTTGCCAAATACGGCAAGGCAACACCAGAAGCACTCGCTGAATCTGCGCTCTGGGAAGCATCACTCTTTGAAGAGCATGGCTTTAGTGATATTAAGATCTCTGTAAAACATCACGATCCAGTAACGATGGTTCAGGCTTACCGTCTCCTGGCCTCCAAGTGCGATTACCCGCTCCATCTTGGCGTAACCGAAGCAGGTCCGATCTTCCAAGGAACGATTAAATCTGCAACTGCTTTTGCCATTCTTCTCTCAGAAGGAATCGGTGACACCATTCGCGTCTCCCTCTCTGCGCCACCAGTAGAAGAGGTCAAGGTCGGTATTTCTATTCTCGAGTCACTCAATTTGCGCCAACGCAAACTTGAGATCGTCTCCTGCCCATCATGCGGTCGCGCTCAAGTAGATGTCTACTCTCTTGCCGAAAAAGTCCAAGCCGGATTGCAGGGCATGACTGTGCCACTTCGCGTTGCGGTTATGGGTTGCGTTGTGAACGGTCCGGGCGAAGCTCGCGAAGCAGATCTCGGCGTTGCATCCGGAAATGGCAAGGGTCAGATTTTTGTTAAGGGTGAAGTCATCAAGACTGTCCCCGAAGCACAAATCGTGGAGACCTTGATCGAAGAAGCGATGCGTTTGGCCGAGGAGATGGAAGCAGCAGGCGTGGCTTCAGGTACTCCATCTGTCACGACCGCGTAATTCTTTTAGTTCCCACTCCATCATTCGGTAAGGTTCGACCATGCTAAAGATGTCGACCCTGCTCCTGCGCACTCTCCGTGATGACCCAGCTGATGCCGAAGTAGCGAGCCATAAGCTCCTCGTTCGCGCCGGTTATGTACGTCGCGTCGCTGCCGGCATCTACGCCTGGCTTCCCTTGGGCTACATCACTCTTCGCAATATTGAACGGATCGTGCGCGAAGAGATGGATGGCGCCGGATTCCAAGAAGTTCATTTTCCCGCGCTACTTCCCCGCGAGCCTTACGAAAAAACAAATCGTTGGGAAGAGTACGGCTCAGATCTCTTCCGCCTGCAGGATCGTCGTGGAAATGATTATCTCCTTGGCCCAACTCACGAAGAGATGTTCACCTTGATGGTGAAGGGGGAGTACTCCTCGTATAAAGATTTGCCACTCTCTATTTATCAAATTCAAACCAAGTATCGCGATGAGACCCGCCCACGCAGTGGCATCATCCGCGGCCGCGAATTTGTCATGAAAGATTCGTACTCATTCGATCTCGATGATGTTGGTTTAGCCATTTCCTATGAGAAGCATCGCAACGCGTACGTGAAGACTTTTGATCGCCTAGGAATGAAATACAACATCGTTTCGGCGGTATCGGGTGCTATGGGTGGATCTCGCTCGGAAGAATTTCTGGCGCCCTGCCCCACTGGTGAAGATACATATGTCCTCTGCGAAAAGTGTGGCTACGCTGCAAATGTCGAAGCAATGGTCACCAATGTTGCGCCATATTCTGGCGATGCTCCAGCTTCAATGGAGATTTTTGATTCGCCGGGAACTCCGACAATCGATTCGCTCGTAGAATTATTGAACACAAAGTTTGGCCCAGGTCATACTGGCGCTCACACTCTCAAGAATGTTCTACTCATGGCAGATGACGAAGCCATTTCCGTTTTGGTTCCTGGTGATCGCGAAGTTGATCTCAAGCGCCTGCAAGCAAACCTGCCTGGCGTGGAAGAACTTCGACTCTTTGATGATGGCGATTTCGCTAAGCGACCAGGTCTGGTCAAGGGCTATGTCGGCCCACAAGATGCCGCACAGCTCGGCCTTCGTCTCTTTGCAGATCCCCGGGTAGTTCGCGGATCACATTGGATCACGGGCGCAAACCAGAAAGATAAACATGTTCGCTTTGTTACTCATGGCCGCGACTTTGAAGTAGAGCGATTCATCGAAGCAGCTGAAGTTCGCGCGGGCGATCTCTGCCCAGAATGCGCAACACCTGTAGTTATTGATCGCGCCATCGAAATTGGCCATATTTTCCAACTTGGTCGTAAATATGCAGAGGCGCTAGATCTCACTGTCTTAGATAAAGATGGCAAGCCTCGCGTTGTCACAATGGGTTCCTACGGAATTGGTGTATCGCGCGCAGTTGCTGCGATCGCTGAACAGACTCATGATGAGATTGGCCTTAATTGGCCGCGCGAAGTTGCACCAGCCGATCTTCACATTGTCGCGACTGGCAAAGAAGATCAACCATTCGATGTTGCGCTCTCACTTGCCACCGAACTCGAAGCAAAGGGCGTTCGCGTGATGTACGACGATCGTCGCGATGCTAGCCCGGGCGTTAAATTTAAGGATGCCGAACTAATTGGTATCCCATTTATCGTTATCGTGGGTAAGTCACTTGCCGATGGCAAGATCGAACTTCGCGTTCGCAGTACCGGTGCGAAATCCGAGATTGCACTTGACGGCGCACTCGACGTTATTTACTCCACTATTTTCGCTTAACGTGCCATGTCGATAGCCACCTATCTCTTCTTGGCTATCGCCTCGGGATTTGCTGGCTTTATCGACGCCATCGCTGGTGGCGGCGGTCTCATTCAACTTCCGGCGCTACTGATTGGCTTGCCGCAGAAGCCGATTGGATTAATTCTTGGAACGAATAAAGTTCCAGCAATTTTGGGAACTAGCTCATCGGCAATTGCCTACTTCCGTAAAGTCCGACCAGAGCTCCATGCCGTGCTCTTCATGGCCGGGCCAGCAATGGCTGGGTCAGCGCTCGGCGCGCATTTAGCCAGCCATTTTCCTTCGCATACCTTTCGCCCAATTATCATTGCGCTCTTAATCATGGTTGCGATCTATACCTGGAAGCGGCCGCACTTGGGCGTTGAAGAGAATCTGCGTTTTAGCGCTCGGGGTCGAAATTTACTTCTTGCACTCATTGGCTTGTTGATCGGCTTCTACGACGGAATCTTCGGGCCTGGTACCGGAACATTTCTCGTCTTCTCGCTGGTAGGAATTATTGGCTATGCCTTTTTGAAAGCATCCGCCACCGCCAAGCTCGTCAATATCTCCACGAACTTTGCGGCGCTAGTTACTTTCCAAATCTCTGGCCATATTTGGTGGCGGCTCGGATTGGTGATGGCGGCTGCAAATATCACTGGCTCTATTTTGGGCGCCCGGCTAGCTATTCGCGGGGGATCGACGCTGGTCCGCAAAGTCTTCCTTTTTGTGGTTGCAATTTTGATCCTGAAGTTAGGTTATGATTGGCTCCATCAGTAAGTAAGACCATTCACCGAATGACAACTTCATAACAATTGAATAGATAGGAAATGCGAATGTCAGTTATTGACGATGTTACAGCGGCGATTAAGCCTGTTATTGAGGCCGGCGGCAATTACTTAGAAGAAGCCACTATTACCAACGCGGGAAAGCTCCGCATCCTCACCGTTATTGTGGATAGCGATAGCCACCTCAACCTTGATCAAGTCACTTCCGTAAGCCGCGATATCTCTGAAATTGTCGAAGGTCTCACTGCTCTTGGCGAAACACCTTTTACCTTAGAAGTCACCTCGCCAGGAGTCGATCGCCCACTCACTTTGCCTCGCCACTGGCGCAAGAATGAAGGCCGACTCGTAAAAGTTACATTGCTCGATGGCAGTTCGCTCAATGGTCGAATTGGAAAATCTGATGAGAATACTGTTCTGGTTGGCGAGGAGAGCGTTGAGATCGCTGCCATTAAGAAAGCACTCATCGAAATTGAATTTAAATCGATCAAATCTGAAGATGGAGGCGATGAATAGTGGCTGTTGATGTCGATGCGCTGATTGCTCTCACCGTTGAAAAGCAGATTCCGCTTGAGAAGATGATCAGTGCGATTGAAAATATTGTTACTGAGACTTATCGCGAACTCCCTGAAGCAAAGCCAGGTGGCCGCGCTGTCCTCAATCGCGCTACGGGCGAGATTGATATTCATTATCCAATTTACGATGAAGAAGGTCTCTATAAAGAGAGCTTGGTCGATGCACCCGAAGGTTTCGATGAAGTTATCACTCGCTTAACTCGTAAAGAGATTAAGGGACGGATGCGCGCGGCAAACGATGCCGGAATTGTCGAAGAGTTCTCCGCCAATGTTGGCGATGTCATCTCTGGCGTCATCCAACAAGGCCGCGATTCATCGATCGTCTATGTAGACCTTGGTCGTTGGGAAGGTAAAATCCCGGCGCAAGAACAAGTGGCAACTGAAAAGTACGTGCACGGCCAACGCATTAAGGCATTTGTTGTCTCTGTAATCCAAGGAGAGAAAGGCCCAGAGATCACTCTCTCTCGCACCCATCCGCTCTTAGTAAAAGCACTCTTCACGCTCGAAGTTCCAGAACTTAAAGATCGGGTCGTGGAAATTGTTGGCGTTGCTCGCGAAGCGGGTGCGCGCTCTAAAGTTTCTGTTCGCTCTCATCGCGCAGGTGTCTCACCTAAGGGCGCGTTGATTGGTCCGCTCGGTGCCCGCTCTAAAGCCGTGACCGACGAACTCTGTGGCGAGAAGATTGATATCGTCGATTACTCCGAAGATCCTGCTACCTATGTTTCCAATGCGCTCGCCCCTGCGCGCGTGACGAGCGCTGAGGTCGTTGACCCAGAGACGAAATCAATCAAGGTCGTAGTCCCTGACTTCCAACTCTCGCTGGCGATTGGCAAAGATGGTCAGAATGCTCGATTGGCCGCTCGCTTAACTGGCTGCCGCATCGACATTCACCCCGATAACCCGGTGGCTCGGATTGAGAAGCCAAAGCCAGTGGTGGCAGAGGCTGAGATTGCCCCGTTACCTGAGCCTGAATCCGGACCGATTAACCCCACCGCCTAGCGGCGCGGTAAGATTTACCTGTTGGTTGGATCGAATTCGAGGAGCGTGTTCCCGTGGGGTTACCCATCCGGAGTTGCATCGCTTGTCGAAAGCGTGAGAATCAGATCGATCTTCTTCGGGTAGTTCGATCCGGAGGCCGCGTGCTTCCCGATCCAACTAAGCAGATGAACGGTCGTGGCGCTTGGTTACACCCCCATTGTGTGGAGATGGCAATCAATCGCAGAGCTTTTGAGCGAGCACTGAAGTCGGAAGAGATTCTCGATATCAGTGAAGTTCTGAAGTTCGTTGAAGGAAGCAGTAACTAGAAAGCAGTAAGCAATGAAGTACCGAGCCAGAAAATTTCTGGCCCATGAGAAGGAGCAAAAAATGTCTTCCTTTACAAGGGAACTATCACAATCATGAGCGCCCAACGCTCATGAGTAAGACATTCATTTAGGCTCCAATCACAAACGTGGGGCCTCCAGAGCAAGACAGGAAGGCAACTGTGGCCAAGGTCCGCGTTTACGAGTTAGCAAAAGATTTAGGATTAGAGAGCAAAGAGCTCCTCGCTAAGTTACAAGAAGTTGGCGAGTTTGTTCGTTCAGCATCCTCAACTGTTGAAGCACCAGTCGTGCGCAAGTTGATGGAGAAGTTCCCTGATTTAAAGGCAGTGGCTGCAGAAGCGCCAAAGCCAGTCAAGAAGGCAGCAGCTAAAAAGGCAGCGGCTAAGCCAGCAGCCCCCACTCAAGAAGAGATTGAAGCGGCGCTCGCCTCGCTTCCTGAAGATACGCGTTCACAGATTGCAGCAGCGCAAGCAGCTGTACCTGTTGCACCTGTAGCTCCAGCAGCAACATTTACTCCAGCAGATGGCGTGGCAACACCCGCGGTCCCTGCATCTCCAGCTTCAGTCAAACCACCAGTTCCCGGCGCACCATCGCCAGCATCGATGATGCCGCGTCCACCACGCGCGGGAAATAATCCATTCTCTGCCGGCAGCACACCAATGCCACGTCCACCAGCGCAACGTCCATTGCGTCCAGGTGAGCGTCCACCCATGGCTGGTGCACGTCCCGGTTCAGTTCGTCCAGGTTTTGCAGCACGTCCACAAGGTGCACGCCCCGGAACACCAGGTGCAGGCGGTCCAGGTGCACGTCCAGGTTCTACCGGCGCACCAGGTTCTCCGTATCGTTCACCAGCAGGTGGCGCGGGTGCACCAGCCGGCGGTGGCAACTTCGGTCCCAATAAAACTGGTGGACCAGGTCGCTTCCAACGCGGTGGCGCAGCAGGAGCATTTGGAAAGCAAGGCGGAAAATCTCGCAAGGCGCATAAGAGTAAGAAGGCGCTTCGTGAAGAGTTCGACAATATGGCAGCCCCATCATTAGGTGGCGCAGTTATTCCTCATGGTGATGGCAAGACCGCTATTCGACTTCGTCGTGGCGCATCTCTTATGGACTTTGCCGAGAAGATCGGCGCAGATCCAGCTGCCTTAGTTTCAGCACTCTTCCACTTAGGTGAAATGGTGACTGCAACGCAATCAGTTGATGAAGATACCTTCATGATCCTTGGCACCGAACTCGGATACACCATCCAAGTGGTTAGCCCAGAAGATGAAGACCGTGAACTTCTCCAAGAGTTTGATATCAACCTAGAGCAAGAGCTCGCTGATATCGATGAAGAAGATCTCGTCGTGCGCTCGCCGATTGTGACCGTCATGGGCCATGTCGACCACGGTAAGACTCGCTTGCTCGATGCCATTCGCCAAACTGAAGTTATTAAGTCAGAAGCTGGCGGAATTACTCAGCACATTGGTGCCTACCAAATTCATCATGATCACGATGGAGTTAACCGCGCAATTACCTTTATCGATACACCAGGTCACGAAGCATTTACAGCGATGCGTGCTCGTGGTGCCAAAGTCACCGATATTGCCGTTCTTGTTGTTGCAGCCGATGATGGTGTGATGCCTCAGACCATTGAAGCTCTCAACCACGCACAAGCAGCCGATGTTCCTATCGTCGTTGCCGTGAACAAGGTTGATAAAGAGGGTGCGAACCCAGATAAGGTCCGCCAACAGCTCACGGAATATAACTTGGTCGCTGAAGAGTACGGTGGCGACACCATGTTCATTAATGTCTCTGCTAAATCAGGTGAAGGTATCGATGACCTCATCAATGCCATTCTCTTGGTAGCAGATGCAGCGATCGATCTTCGCGCAGTGGCCGATGATGTTGCTCGCGGTGTTGCTATTGAAGCCAACCTCGATAAGGGTCGTGGCCCAGTCGCTACCGTCCTTGTTCAACGTGGAACTCTCCATGTCGGAGATGCCATCGTTGCCGGTGGCGCCTTTGGTCGCGTTCGTGCGATGCTCGATGAAAATGGAACTCCAGTCGATGAAGCTGGTCCATCTCGTCCAGTTCAGGTTCTGGGATTCACTTCGGTTCCTGGCGCTGGCGATACCTTCATGGTTGCCGAAGATGACCGCACTGCCCGACAGATCGCTGAGAAGCGACAGCTCGCTATGCGAAATGCACTTCTTGCCAAGACTCGTAAGAAAGTCTCGCTCGAAGACTTCATGGAGCAGTCCAAGATCTCTACTCTTAATCTCATTATTAAGGGTGACGTATCTGGTTCGGTCGAAGCGCTCGAAGATGCACTTATGCAGATCGATGTCGGCGCCGAAGTTGATCTTCGCGTTATTCACCGTGGCGTTGGTGCAATCACCAAGGGCGATGTCACTCTGGCATCGGCTTCAACAGCAGTCATCATTGGCTTCAACGTTAAGCCAGAACCACAGACTGCCATCTTCGCTGATCAAGAGGGCGTCGATATTCGTTTCTACACCGTCATCTATCAAGCAATCGAAGAGATCGAAGCTTCACTCAAGGGCTTGCTCAAGCCAGAGTACGAAGAAGTCGTTCTCGGAAATGCCGAAGTTCGCGATATCTTCAAGTCGAGCAAAGTTGGCAATATTGCCGGTTGCCTCGTCCAAGATGGATTCATTCGACGCAATGCCAAGGCGCGTACCTTGCGCAATGGCGTCGTGATCGGCGAAAACCTCAGCATCGATTCCCTTCGTCGCTTCAAGGATGATGCCACTGAAGTCAAGGATGGATTTGAGTGCGGTATCGGACTCGGCTCCTTCAAGGAACTCGAAGTGGGCGACGTTATCCAGACGTACGAGATGCGTGAAAAGAAGCGGGCCTAAGCCATGGCTTCTAATCGCGCACTCAAAGTCGCAGATCGCATTAAAGAGGTAGTGGCTGGAGCCCTCGAGACCCGGGTCAAGGATCCACGTCTGGGCTTCATCACTCTCACCGATGTACGCGTCACTGGCGATCTTCAACAAGCATCAATCTTCTACACCGTTCTCGGTGATGAGATCGAGCGCGCTGCAACTGCTGCTGCACTCGAATCTGCAAAGAAGATGTTGCGGGCTGAAGTCGGACATACGCTCGGATTGCGCATTACTCCTTCTATTGAATTCTTCGAAGATGGCTTAGCTGAAACTGCTAGCGCAATGAATGATTTGATGGCAGAAGTTCGCGCCCGCGATGCCGAGCTAGCAAAGCTACGCGAAGGCGCTAAGCCTGCTGGCGAAGCCGATCCCTATAAAGTCCGCGACTAATTACCGACTTCCGATAATCCAGTTCAGATGAATGGTTTCCTCGTTATCGACAAGATCGGTGGCATGACTAGCCATGATGTCGTAGCGAAAATTCGCAAACGCTTTGGTACGAAGAAGGTGGGCCACGCCGGCACGCTCGACCCTATGGCAACCGGTGTTCTCGTCATCGGCCTAGGAAATGCCACCCGGCTTCTTCAATATGTTACCGATGGCACCAAGGCCTATCGCGGAACTATTCGCCTAGGAAGTGCCACGCATACCGATGATCGCGAAGGCGATGAAATTTTCCGAGGGAGCCCTGAAGTACTTTCTTCTATCTCTGATGATGAAATTCGAAGTGAATTAGCGAAGATGGTGGGCGTCATTAAGCAGCGCCCTAGTTCTGTATCGGCAATTAAGATCGATGGTAAGGCTGCTCACCAGCGCATCCGCGAAGGTGAAATCGTCGATATCCCGGAACGCGAAGTGACGATCTCGGCAATCGACATCACCCGTATTGAGCGCACCTCAGATGCAATCGATATTGCTATTGAAGTTACCTGCTCGGCCGGAACTTATATTCGATCTATCGCTCGAGATTTGGGCGATCGACTGCATGTGGGAGGACATCTCACTTCACTTCGCCGCACGTTGGTATCGCCCTTCACATTGGATGAAGCAGCGCCATGGGAGAGCGCAGAGGCAATCGATACCGCCGCAGGGATCTCACGACTCTTTCCCTCGCGAAGACTAAATTTTGAGGAGATGCTCGAAATTTCACATGGCAGGTATTTGGCCCCGAATGAGATGGCAGGCATCGTGATCGCGCTTACCCCGCACGGTGAATTCGCGGCCTTACTCGAAAATAAAGATATTTCTGGCAAGACCTTAGCTACGCCCTCACTTGTTTCTCCACAGAGCGCTTAACTGGATCTGTGAAAGAATAGCGACATGCGCAGAACGGTCATCATCGGAATTTTCGACGGCGTCCATCGCGGGCATCAAGAATTAATCAGCCTGGCCAAGGAAAAGGGCCACGTCATTGCCCTTACCTTTGATCCACATCCCACTTCAATTGTTGCCCCAGAGCGCACGCCTTCGCAATTAGTTTCCGTAATCGATCGGGTTGCTCTCCTACAGAGTTATGGCGTTGACCAAGTTGTCGTTAAAGAATTCACGCGCGAATTTGCGGCGCTTTCGCCCGAAGAATTTATCTCCCAGGTTTTGGTGGGAGAGTTGAAAGTAACCGATGTGATCGTGGGGGAGAATTTCACCTTCGGGAATAAGGCTTCTGGCAACGTCGAGACGTTGCGAGCAAATGTCCATGGCTTACAGATTCAGATTGCGGAGCTGGAAGAGAATCGTGGAACAACAATCTCATCTACTCGCATTCGACATTTAATTACCGATGGCGATATTGAACGCGCCGCTGACTTAATGACCCGCAATCACTACTTAGTCGGTCCTGTAGTTCATGGTGAAAAACGTGGGCGCACAATTGGATATCCCACTGCCAATATCGGACTTGACCCACTCGCCACTATTCCAGCCGATGGCATTTATGCCGGTTGGCTCTCGGTCGCTGGTGTGCGATGGGCGTCTGCAATTTCGATCGGTACCAATCCGACATTTCCGGGCGTGCGCGGCCGACAAGTGGAGGCCTACGCGCTGGATCAAATTGGCCTTGATCTATATGACCAGATTGCCACAGTGGAGTTTGTTGCCCGATTACGTGACACTCTCAAATTCGATGGCCTCGACCCGCTCTTAACTCAGATGAAGAAAGATTGTGATCAGGCCCGTGACATTCTCAACCCAGCAAAGGAGCTCTCATGAACGCTGATATGTGGTTCGACCCGATCTGTCCATTTGCATGGATTACTTCGCGCTGGTTGATCGAAGTCGAACGCGAGCGCAATCTCCAAGTTGATTGGAAAATTATGAGTCTGGCACATCTCAACAAAGATCGCGAAGTCGATGCGGCGCATCAAGATGCCTTCGGTAAGTCATGGTGGGCTACTCGCGTTGTTGTTGCAGCTAAAGCCGAACATGGCGCGGCAGCAGTGCTTCCGCTCTACACCGCAATCGGCACTCGTATCCATAATCGCAAAGAGAAGCTATCGCGCGAACTCCTTGTTGCAGCGATTGCTGAAGCGGGATTGCCCGAAGATTTGATCGATGCATCCGAAGATAGCAAGTGGGATGAAGCCATTATTAAGTCGCACGACAGTGCTATCGCACTCGTGGGTAGCGATGTCGGAACCCCTGTCATTGGCGTAGCTGGCGTTGGCTTCTTTGGACCAGTGATCTCACCTGCCCCTAAGGGGGAGGAGGCGGCCAAGCTCTGGGATGGCGTGCTGGCTCTGGCTCAATATCCAGGCTTCTTTGAACTCAAGCGCTCGCGTACCGTTGGCCCAATTTTCGATTAATTGCCCCCGCTGATACCCTTTATCCACAAGCGAGAAATCGAGCCTTCGTGAATTACACCGAGGCCCTCGTGACAGTTAAAGGGAGTACCACTTATGGCACTAAAGCCAGAAGAGAAGAAAGCAATCATCACTCAGTACGGAACTTCCGCAACTGACACGGGAAGTCCAGAAGCTCAGATCGCGTTGCTTTCACGCCGCATCGAGCAGATCACCGAACACTTGAAGACCAACAAGCATGACCACCACAACCGTCGTGGCCTGCTCCTCTTGGTAGGTAAGCGTCGTCGTATCTTGCAGTACCTCGCCAAGACAGATGTAACTCGTTACAGAGCGATTATCGAAAAGCTCGGTATTCGTCGCTAACTCTTTCGCGTTAGCTCGTTAAGCTACAAAGAAGATAGCAATAAGCAAAACGAGAGCCTCGCGCATTTATTAGGAATTGGTCCTCGGTAGTGGTTTACGGATATGAGATCCGTGAACTTCGATCGAAGATCCATTTCTAGGTGTGCGGGGCTCTCTTAAAGAAATGGAGAGACCTATGGAAGGTCCAGATGTAAAAGTAGCCGTTGCAACAATTGATAACGGCAAGTTCGGAAAGCGCCAAATTCGTTTCGAAACCGGTCGCCTAGCACGTCAAGCTGCAGGAACTGCAGTCGTATATCTCGATGACGAGACCATGTTGCTTTCAGCAACAACCGCATCAAAGCAACCAAAAGACCACTTCGACTTCTTCCCACTTACTGTGGATGTAGAAGAGCGTATGTATGCAGCAGGAAAGATTCCTGGCTCATTCTTCCGCCGCGAAGGTCGCCCATCCGAAGATGCAATTCTTACCTGCCGCTTGATCGACCGCCCATTGCGTCCATCATTCGTTAAGGGTCTTCGCAATGAAATTCAGATCGTTGTGACCGTTATGGCACTTCATCCTGATCACATGTACGACGTGCTTGCTATCAACGCTGCATCGATGTCGACTCAGCTTGCAGGTCTGCCATTCTCTGGTCCCATCGGTGGAGTGCGTGTTGCACTTATCGAAGGACAATGGGTTGCATTCCCTAACCACTCAGATCTCGACAAGGCCGTATTTGATATGGTCGTTGCTGGTCGTATTGCTGGCGACGATGTTGCCATCATGATGGTGGAAGCAGAAGCTACCTCTAAGACCATCGACCTCATCAAGGGTGGCGCTGCTACTCCTACAGAAGAGATCGTTGGCGAAGGACTTGAAGCATCAAAGAAGTTCATCCGCGCACTCTGTGAGGCACAGATGGAACTCGCGAAGGTTGCTGCAAAGCCAACTGGCGAATTCCCTGTCTTTTTGGATTACCAAGATGATGTCTACGCTGCTGTTGAAGCTGCCGCTAAAGATAAGCTTGCAAAGGCTTTGACCATTGCTGGCAAGCAAGAGCGCGAAACTGCTCTCGATGAGATCAACGCTCTCGTCACCGGCGAACTCGCAGAATCATTTGCAGAGCGTGGCAAGGAAATCTCTGCCGCACTTCGCTCAGTCACCAAGAAGCTTGTTCGCCAACGTGTTCTTCGCGAGAAGGTACGTATCGATGGCCGTGGTCCACGCGATATTCGCGCGATCACTGCTGAGGTCGAAGTAATGCCTCGCGTTCACGGTTCTGCAATCTTCGAGCGCGGCGAGACCCAGATCCTTGGCGTCACCACACTCAATATGCTTAAGATGGAACAGCAGCTCGATACTTTGAGCCCTGAGACAAATAAGCGTTACATGCACAACTACAACTTCCCTCCTTACTCAGTAGGAGAGACCGGCCGCGTAGGTTCACCTAAGCGCCGCGAAATCGGACATGGTGCCCTCGCTGAGCGCGCACTTGTACCTGTACTCCCAACCCGCGAAGAGTTCCCGTACGCAATCCGTCAGGTCTCTGAAGCACTGGGTTCAAACGGCTCGACTTCTATGGGCTCTGTCTGTGCATCGACAATGTCGTTGCTCAACGCAGGTGTTCCACTCAAGGCTGCCGTTGCCGGTATCGCTATGGGTCTGATCTCAGATGAGGTTGATGGCAAGACAGAATATGTCGCTATCACCGATATTCTCGGAGCAGAAGATGCCTTCGGCGATATGGACTTCAAGGTTGCCGGAACAAAGGATTTCGTTACTGCACTTCAGCTCGATACCAAGCTTGATGGCATTCCAGCTTCTGTCCTTGCGGGCGCACTGCTCCAAGCAAAAGAAGCTCGTATGACCATTCTTGGAATCATGAACCAAGCAATTGATGCACCAGATGAGATGAGCTTGCTCGCTCCTCGCATCATTAGCGTCAAGGTTCCTGTCGATATGATCGGTGCCATCATCGGACCTAAGGGCAAGATGATTAATCAGATTCAAGATGAAACTGGCGCAGATATCACCATTGAAGATGATGGAACTATCTACATCGGTGCACTCGAAGGTTCACAGGCAGAGGCTGCAAAGGCTCAGATCAATGCGATCGCAAACCCTGTTGTCCCTAAGGTCGGAGAGCGCTTCAACGGTACCGTTGTAAAGCTCGCGACATTCGGTGCATTCATCTCACTCGTACCTGGCAAGGATGGCTTGCTTCACGTTTCCCAGATCCGCAAGATGCATGGCGGAAAGCGCATTGAAAACCTCGAAGAGGTAATGAATGTGGGAGACAAGATTCAGGTTGAGATCCAAGAGATCGATCCCAAGGGCAAGTTCTCACTCGTTGCAGTTGACGCAGATGGCAACATCTACGGCGCTGGAGATAGCGAGAAGTAGAAAGAGATTGGCTAAGACAACCCTTCCCAGCGGTCTGCGAATTGTTACCGAAGAGGTAAATTCAGTTCGCTCCGCTGCGGTGGGTATCTGGGCAGGCGTTGGCTCCCGTGATGAAAGCAATTCCGTCATGGGAGCTTCGCATTTTCTCGAGCACTTACTATTTAAAGGAACAAAGAGCCGCACAGCGCTAGAAATCTCCTCATCGATTGAGGCAGTCGGCGGCGAAATGAATGCATTCACTAGCCAGGAGTACACCTGCTTCTATGCTCGAGTGATCGATACCGATCTACCGTTAGCAGTAGACGTGATCTCTGACCTGATCACTTCATCGACATTCACCAAGGCCGATGTTGATTCCGAGCGGACCGTGGTCTTAAGTGAAATTTCTGTTCGCGATGATGATCCATCGGATTACATCCACGAGCTCTTTCTGGAGACGCTGTATGGCGATACCCCCATCGGGCGCTCCATTCTTGGGACCGTTGATTCGATCAACAATATCTCCCGCACCTCACTCTTTAATTATTACAAGAAGCACTACCGACCAGAAGACCTTGTGGTCTCTGTTGCGGGAAATGTGAAGCATAAGCACGTTGTTAAGTTGGTCGAAGCAGCGCTTTCGCGCGATAACTTCCTCGATGTTCCTGCCCAATCCAGCGATACCCGTCCCACAACACCCGTGAAAATGCCGGGTCTGGGCAAAGTAGGAATCATCGATCGTAAGACCGAACAAGCTCATATTCTTTATGGATTCCCTGGACTTGCCCGCACCGATAAACGCCGATTTGCGATGAGCATCCTCGCCTCTGCAATAGGTGGCGGAATGTCTTCCCGACTCTTCCAAGAAATTCGCGAGAAGCGCGGTCTTGCCTATACGACCTATGCCTACCCTCAACAATTCGCTGGCACTGGCACGATCGCTTTCTACGCTGGTTGCCGCACCGAAAAGGCGGAAGAAGTCATTGCTTTGATGCGCGAGACGGCTGAGCAAGTCGCCGCACATGGCCTTACTGATGAAGAGATCTCGCGCGCTAAGGGCGCCGTCACTGGCTCACTCGTCTTGGGCCAAGAAGATACTGGCTCACGCATGACTCGAATTGGAAAATCTGAACTCGTCTACGGCGAGATCATGAGCTTCGATGAGATTCTCAAGGCGGTCCGCAGCGTTACCGCCGAAGAAGTTCATCAATTAGCGCGCGATCTCTTTACTCAGCCCGCTACTCTTGGTGTTGTTGGCCCATTCCGTAGCACCACCAAGTTCGAGAAGGTAATTCGATGAGCATCAATGTCGCAGTCCTTGGGGCACGAGGCCGCATGGGTTCAGAAGCCTGCAAAGCAGTTACCGCCGCACCTGATCTCGATCTTGTTGCACAAATCGACATGGGCGACTCGCTCGATCTACTTATCTCCAGTGGCGCGCAAGTCGTTGTTGATTTCACTCATCCAGATAGTGTTATGGGAAATCTTGAATTCGCTCTCACTCATGGAATTAACGTTGTTGTTGGCACCACCGGATTTGATGAGAAGCGACTTGATCAGATCAAAGGCTGGATCACGACCAAGCCAGGTACGGGTGCGCTGATCGCTCCCAACTTTGGACTTGGCGCAGTTCTCATGATGCAATTTGCTGCCAAGGCTTCGAAGTACTTTGAATCAGTCGAGATTGTCGAACTGCATCATCCCAATAAAGCCGATGCACCTTCTGGTACCGCAGCTCGCACCGCCGAACTCATTACCGAAGCCCGTCGCTCTGTGAATAAAGAACCAATGCCCGATGCAACATCGAGCGGTTTACCCGGTGCGCGAGGTGCGCTCGTCGGTGAAGTTCCCGTTCACTCTGTTCGCTTGCGTGGCCTAGTTGCTCACCAAGAAGTGATCTTGGGCGATCTCGGAGAGACGCTCACTATTCGACATGATTCCATCGATCGCACTGGCTTTATGCCCGGCGTCTTGCTCGGTATTCGCAAAGTGGTCGAAACTCCAGGCCTTACTTTTGGCCTAGAGCATTTCATGGATCTCAACTAATCTTTTCTTTTCGCAAACATTCACTACATTCACCATTTAAAAAAGGAGAGCACGATGTCAACAATCACCATGTATGGAGCCGATTGGTGCGGCGATTGCCGCCGCTCAAAGCGATTCCTCGATGCTAATAACGTTGCTTACACCTATGTCGATGTTGAAACCGATCTCTCAGCTGCCGATAAAGTTATCGAAATCAACGGGGGAGCTAAGTCCATTCCTGTTATCACTTTCGAAGATGGAACTCATCTCACAGAGCCTTCCGATAATGACCTCAAGGCGAAGTTAGAGGCGCTAAAAGTTCTTTAATTTCTCGAACCGTAGTTTTAGTGCCGGTACTTATAGACCAGTGCAGAGGTAAGCGCCGATCCCACAACCACAACCGGGAACGGCGCTTTTGCAATGAGCGCAGCGATCGCAAAAGCCAAGCCAGCTAGGCGCTGATCAATAACGTACTTAGTTTTCTCCGTAATTGTCTGTACGGCCACCAAGGCGCTCAGCAGCGCGATCGGAATAAAGTTGTTGATCTGTTGAATTCGGGGATGGCTCAGCCACGTCTGCGGAATTGATGAGCCAATATATTTCAAGCCAAATACGCCAATACTTGATCCAATGAGTGCAATCCATTGCGGGCTCATCTGCGCCACCCCACAATTACCGCGATCAGCGCACACGAAATAATAGGAACGCCCGCTGGTGCAAAGGGAATCAACGACAGTGAAAGTGCGATCGCAGCGCCGGCTACTGCCCACGTATCTTTTGCTTTAAGCCGCGGCCAGAGTAACCCAAGAAAGGCTGCAGGAACTGCGGCATCAAGGCCCCACGCAGATGGATTTCCGATTGCATGTGCGCCGAGTGCCCCAATAACAGTAAAGATATTCCAAAAGAGAAATACACCAAGTCCAGTCAGCCAGAATCCTTGGCGAGCTTGTTCAACGGAGCTTTGTGAAAGCGCAACACCCGTAGATTCATCGATAGTTACTTGTGCGCCGATTAATCGCTTCCAGCCGCGATGTTGCAAGATGGTAGCCATGCGTACGCCATAGAGAGCATTGCGCGTTCCGAGCATTGTCGATGTGGCAATGGCACTTATGGCTGATCCGCCTGCGCCCATGACTCCCACAACTGCAAATTGAGATGCGCCAGAAAATGTTAATAGCGAAAGTAAGCACGCTTGCACAACGGTGAAGCGATCGGCCACAGCGGCGGCGCCAAAGGCGCTGCCATATGCCCCCACCGTCAGAGCAACACTGAGGGAGTCCCGCTGGACGGAGTTCATTTTGGGCACTGACACGCCGATATTCTGCCCCATTCCTGAGAGTAACCGCACCGCTATATAGGGTCGCCTTATGAGTGAAGCACAGAACCAGAGCGCTCCAGCCGAGCATTTCCCGATTCAATTCCGCGAAGATATGACCGTTGAACTTGTGAAGTCCTCGGCCAGTGACTCGGATGTTATCTGGGCAGCTCGGGTCTCAACGGCTGGCGAAACCTCGCTCGATGCAGTGGGCTCGGATGCTACTCGCGCAGAAGGCCTGATCAATTACTTGGCACGCGAACGCCATGGCTCGCCATTCGAGCATACGTCGATGACTTTCTTTATCTCTGCCCCCATCTTTGTCTTCCGTGAATTTATGCGCCATCGGATCGCTTCCTATAACGAAGAATCTGGTCGTTACCGCGAATTGCGTCCGGTCTTTTATGTTCCCAGCCGCGAGCGCAAATTAGTTCAAATTGGCAAAGCGGGCGCCTATACCTTTGTCGATGGCTCAACTGAGCAATATGACATAACAGTGAAGGCGATCAAAGAGTCGTGCACCGTTGCTTATGAAAATTACACCAAAATGCTCGATGCTGGCGTTGCCCGTGAAGTTGCACGCGCAGTCCTTCCGGTTACTTTGTACTCATCGATGTATGTGACCATGAATGCCCGCGCACTCATGAATTTCCTCTCGCTGCGCACATCCCATGAGGGTTCCCATTTCCCCAGCTACCCACAACGCGAAATTGAGATGGTTGCCGAGCAGATGGAGGCTCATTTCGCGAAGTTGATGCCTATTACCTACGGGGCATTCCAAAAGTCTGGACGGATTGCTCCTTAATCAGGGTAACCTTCACCTATGCATATTCACGCGCCATTCGGGCGAATGCTCACCGCCATGGTGACTCCCTTCAACAAAGATCTTTCTGTGGATTGGGCTGGAGTCGATCGACTCGCTCGCCACTTGGCTGATAATGGCCACGACGGCATCGTCGTCAACGGAACTACGGGCGAAGCTCCCACCACAAAGCCAGAGGAGAAAGACGAGATCATTCGCGTTGTTAAAGCAGCGGTGGGCGATCGGGTCAAAATTCTCGCCGGTGCAGGCGATAACGAAACTTCATTCTCAGTGGATCAAGCAAAGCGCGCTGAAAAAGCCGGCGCCGACGGCATTTTGATTGTTACTCCTTATTACAACAAGCCACCCCAAGAAGGAATCAAGGCTCACTTCTTGGCAGTAGCCAACTCCACCGATCTTCCCGTCATGATGTATGACATTCCTGGTCGCTCTGGTGTTGAGATCGAGTCAGATACGATCGTAAGCCTCTTTGAGCACCCACAGATCGTTGCCCTCAAGGATGCCAAGGGAAATGTTGCAGCCACCTCATGGGTGATCAAGCGTTGCGGTATTCCGGTTTATTCTGGCGATGACATTCTTAACTTGCCACTTCTCTCTGTTGGCGCCGTCGGCTTTGTCTCCGTCTGTGGCCATACTGTCGGCAACGAACTCAAAGCGATGCTCGATGCGTGGTTTGCCAATAATGCAGAGCGCGCCTGCGAAATTCACCAACAACTATTACCGGTATTCACCGGAACCTTCCGCACTCAAGGTGCGATATTGACTAAGGCTGCCATGAACCTCATGGGCCTACCTGGCGGTTTTACGCGTTTGCCACTTGTCGATGCCACCGAAGCGCAGATCGCGCAATTGCGGGAGGACCTTCAACAAGGCGGAGTAAAACTTAACTAATGAATCATCCCCACCCAGAATTACCATATCCACCAAAGCTTCAACCTAAAACTCTTCGCATCGTAGCCCTAGGCGGCCTCGGTGAAATCGGTCGCAATATGACCGTCTTTGAGTATGAAGGCCAGCTTCTGATTGTCGATTGCGGCGTTCTCTTTCCGGAAGAGTCCCAACCAGGAATCGATCTCATCCTTCCCGACTTCTCATATATCCGTGAGCGACTTGGCGATATCGTCGCAGTTGTTCTCACCCATGGTCACGAAGACCATATTGGCGCTGTTCCTTACCTCTTACGTGAACGCAGTGATATCCCTGTCGTGGGAGCCAAGCTGACCCTTGCCTTTACTGAAGCAAAACTCAAGGAGCGTCGCATTACTGCGCCACTTGTAGAAGTACGTGAAGGAATGGTGCAGAAATTCGGACCATTCGAACTCGAATTCGTTGCGGTAAATCACTCCATTCCCGATGCGCTCGCAGTGGCGATTAAGACACCTGCTGGCGTTGTTCTCGCTACCGGCGACTTTAAGATGGATCAGCTTCCACTCGATGGTCGGATTACCGATCTTGCTACCTTTGCTCGACTTGGCGCTGAAGGAATCGATCTCTTTATGGTCGACTCCACCAATGCCGATGTTCCAGGATTTACTACGCCAGAGCGAGATATTGCCCCCACTCTTGATCGTGTGATTCGTTCGACCGATCGCCGCGTAATCGTGGCATCGTTTGCATCGCATGTGCACCGCATTCAGCAAATCATTGATGTCGCCGTGGCGCATGATCGCAAAGTTGCATATGTCGGTCGCAGCATGGTTCGCAATATGAAATTGGCACAGGACATGGGCTATCTCACTGTTCCTGAAGGCGTCGTCGTTGATGCTAAGAAGATTGAAGATTACGGCGATCGGATCGTGATGATCTGTACCGGTTCACAGGGTGAGCCGCTAGCGGCGCTCTCCCGAATGGCAAATGGCGAACACCCCATCGTCGTTGGCAAGGGCGATACCGTCATTCTTGCCTCATCTCTGATTCCAGGCAATGAGAATCCAGTCTTTAGAGTCATTAACGAACTCACCCGCTTTGGTGCAACAGTTGTACACAAGGGCAATGCCATGGTTCACGTTTCTGGCCACGCCGCAGCTGGCGAACTTCTCTATTGCTACAACATAGTTAAGCCAAAGAATGTTATGCCTATCCACGGTGAATGGCGCCACCTTCGCGCAAATGCTGAGCTCGCCATTAAGACCGGTGTTCCTCGCAACAATGTTCTGGTCGTAGAAAATGGCATCGCCATTGATATGGCCGATGGCTATGCCGATGTGGCTGGCGCAGTTCCAGTTGGATATGTCTATGTCGATGGCCAATCCATTGGTGAGATCACTGAATCATCCCTGAAAGATCGGCGCATCCTGGGCGAAGAAGGCTTCATCTCCGTGGTGGTTGTTATTGAATCGCAAACTGGAAAAATTGTGGCAGGTCCAGATATTCACGCGCGTGGATTCACAGAAGATAACGCCCTCTTTGATGAAGTAAAGAGCAAGATTGAAAAAGCGCTGGCTCAATCATTTGCCAACGGCAATAACGCAACTCATCAATTGCAGCAAGTGGTTCGACGCACCGTTGGTTCTTGGGTGGGCGATGAACATCGCCGCAAGCCAATGATCGTCCCCGTTGTCATCGAGGTATAAGGGTTACCGCAACAGTAGTTATCTAGTTTCAACGGCGCGCCTGCCACAAGCGGGCGCGCTTCCTCTTTACTGTTGGGCATCATGGCCGCACGCAAAACACGTAAAAAAGCATCCACTTCCCGCGCTAAGAAGAGCTCGCAGTCTCCTGCCGCCACCTTCGCCCGGGTAGTCGTAAAAATTTGGCATACCCTCGCAAAGGGTTTTGGGGCATCTATCCGTCTAGTCTTTCGCGGATCACACGACCTCGATCCCGCACACCATAAAGATGGTTGGGCCTTTGCAGTTTTGGTTGCTGGCTTAATCTCAGCCGGCGGCGTCTGGTTCCATCTTCATAATTTTGTCGGTAATGCAATTTACGATTTCATCTATGGTGGTCTCGGGCGAATTGGTTACCTTGCACCACTGATCTTCGCCACCTTTGCATTTCGTATTTTCCGTGCCCCTGATCATGCTCGTGCCACGGGACGCATCCTTGTTGGAACGGTCTTTCTTCTCGCAAGTGCTACTGGCCTTGCCCATATCTTTGCTGGCTCAGTGGGGACTGGTGCAACAGCAATTCGCCATGGCGGCGGTCTTCTCGGTTATGGTGTCTCCACACCATTGGTAGGCCTGGTCACAAATATTTTGGCAATTCCACTCTTACTCTTGATCTTTGGCTTCGGCTTGCTTGTAGTGACAGCAACACCATTCGCCAAGGTCATCAATGCCGTGAAGTCGATCTTCGGCAAAGGTTCGGCAGCGATAGCCGCGCGCCGTGAAGCCATCGATGATGAAGAGTTTGAAGTAACGGATACGCCACCATTTGAAACTCCGTTGGTTGCTGGCTTCCACAACAATGACGTTGAAGATGAAGATGAAGAGATCGACGAAGAAGAGTTCGATGAAGAATTTACAGTCGAGCTTCCTCGCCCCATCGAAGATGCCACCCCTCAAGTTGTAAAGGCATCACCGCCGGCGCCTACCGGTCCCGCAAAGCAGATGCTCTTAACTGCAGAGACTCCTTATCAATTGCCACCCATGGACCTTCTCAAATTAGGACCGGCCGCTAAGGCAAAGTCCAAGGCGAATGAGACTGTTGTCGCTGCGCTCACGCAAGTCTTCGAACAATTTAATGTCGATGCTCGCGTTACTGGTTTTATGCGCGGCCCTACAGTTACTCGCTATGAAGTAGAACTCGGTGGGGGAGTAAAGGTTGAGGCTATTACTGCACTTGCCAAAAATATCTCTTACGCCGTTGCCAGCGGCGATGTTCGCATACTCTCGCCTATTCCTGGAAAATCCGCAGTAGGTATCGAAATTCCTAACATTGACCGCGAGATGGTGACACTGGGAGATGTGCTGAGATCTGGCGTTGCGACCGGCGATCCGCACCCCATGGTTATTGCCCTTGGCAAAGATGTTGAAGGCGCCTTTATCTGCGCCAACCTCGCCAAGATGCCGCACTTACTTGTTGCGGGCGCTACTGGCGCCGGCAAGTCATCGATGATCAATTCACTCGTTGTCTCAATTTTGATGCGTGCAACTCCTGATGAAGTTCGCTTAGTGATGATTGACCCTAAGCGAGTGGAACTCACATCGTATGAAGGTATTCCGCATCTGATCGCGCCAATCATCACCAACCCGAAGAAGGCGGCCGATGTCCTCGCCTGGGTCGTACGCGAAATGGATATGCGTTACGACGATCTATCCCATTTTGGGTTCCGACATATTGATGATTTCAATAAGGCAGTTCGCGCTGGAAAGATCACTCCTCCTGCTGGCAGCGAGCGAGTCCTTGAACCTTATCCATACCTCCTAGTAATCATCGATGAGCTTGCAGACCTCATGATGGTTGCAGCACGTGAAGTAGAAGAGAGCATTGTTCGTATTACTCAATTGGCTCGTGCCGCCGGTATTCACTTAGTCATTGCAACACAACGTCCGAGTGTGGATATTGTTACGGGACTTATCAAAGCGAACGTTCCATCTCGCCTTTCATTTGCCACCTCTAGCCTGGCCGATTCACGAGTTATTTTAGATACTCCAGGTGCGGAAAAATTGGTAGGCCAAGGCGATGGTCTCTTCCTGCCGATGGGTGCAAGCAAGCCGATCCGTATTCAAGGTGCCTATGTGTCAGAACGCGAAACTGAAGCGATTGTGAATTTTGCGAAGGCGCAATTGCAGCCGGTCTATCGCTTGGATCTCAATGCACCAGTCAAAGCCAATGTCATCGAAGATGATATCGGCGATGATATGGATCTTTTGTTGCAAGCAGTGCAACTTGTCGTCTCCACACAATTTGGTTCAACATCAATGTTGCAACGAAAGCTTCGCGTTGGTTTTGCGAAAGCGGGTCGCTTGATGGACCTCATGGAGAGTCGCGGAATTGTCGGACCATCTGAAGGATCGAAGGCTCGCACTGTTTTGATTAATGCCGAGCAGATGCCTGATGTACTTGAAGAACTTCAGGGCAATCTCTAGTTGAACCGGTTGGTTTGTCGTCCACATAGGTGACATTCAGGGTGAATTCCCAGTGAACCCCAAAAACTGAGCGTGAGTCACAGTCGTGTAATTCATCATCAATTTGTGGCTCGCCCGAGTTCGGATTTACCCTTTACCCCTGCTCGCAATCCCCATGCGAAAAAGAAAAGGACTACCTCACCATGTCTGAGATTGCTATGACAGTTGGAGAAGCACTTCGCGCTGCGCGCGAGGGAGCGGGATATTCCGTGGCTGAAATTTCTGAGATCACTCGCATTCGTAAAGATGTCATCACGGATCTCGAATCAAATATTTTTACTACATCTGGCGGAATGGCATATGCACGCGGACATATCCGTAGCATTGCCAAGACCATCAAAGCTGATGGTGATTACTTAGTACAACTACTCGAAGAGACAACGGGCGAAGTTGATCGTCCCATGATCGACCTTCTCACCGAAAATAATGCAACTCCCGTTCGTCGCGAACTTCCTAAAGTTTCTTATAAAACTATGGCAAGTGCAGCAGCTGGAGTGATCGCGCTTCTCATTCTTGTACCCTCTGTCTCTGGACTTTTCACATCTTCCACTCACGTGGCAAAGAAGAGCGTTCACGCTTCGGTGTCGCAATCAACATCTTCAGATGCCGTTGCAACTGTCGCTACCAAAACTTCTGATGTAAGCATTACCATCACTGGCACTGCTGGCAAGAGTTGGGTGGGAATCACTGATGCTTCGGGAGCACAGGTCTTTAGTGGCCAGATCGCACAAGGCGTAAGCCAGAGCTTCTCTGACGCACAACAACTCTATGTCGTCATCGGTAATGCTGGCGCAGTTGATGTCGTTGCCAATGGCAAAGACCTCGGCACACCAGGGGCAATTGGTGAAGTTGCACATCTTGCATTCGGCCCCGGCTCTTCATCTCAGGGCTAACCGCTTCACCACAACTTCCCGCTGAGCAAGGTAGCATTGCGCAGGTGAGTTCAGACCTGCAGGTAAAAGCCCCCAAGACCGTTGCACTTGTAACGTTGGGGTGCGCCCGCAATGAAGTCGACTCCGAAGAACTCGCTGGCAGACTCGCCGCCGATGGCTGGACCTTGGTCGATGATGCAGCGCTGGCAGAGGTTGCCGTTATTAATACCTGCGGCTTTATTGAAAGTGCGAAGAAGGATTCGGTAGATGCCCTTCTTGAGGCCCACTCCCTCAAAGGCAATGGCATTACTCAAGCGGTAGTAGCTGTCGGCTGTATGGCTGAGCGCTACGGCAAGGAGTTAGCAGAAGCGCTCCCTGAAGCCGATGCCATTCTCGGTTTCGATGATTACACCGATATTTCCAATCGTTTGCGCACAATCATTAATGGCGGCTCGGTGGAAGCGCACACTCCAAAAGATCGTCGAACTCTGCTCCCAATCTCCCCTGCCGCTCGCGCTGAAAATCGCGATGCTGCGGTACTCAATCGCCCCGAACCCACCAACCAATTTGGCCAAGGCGTTCGCGTCATGCGCAAGCGTCTGGAGAGCGCGCCGGTGGCGCCACTCAAAATCGCCTCTGGCTGCGATCGTCGTTGTTCCTTCTGCGCCATCCCGATGTTCCGCGGCTCTTTCGTCTCCCGTCGGCCAGTGGAAATTATTGAAGAGGCCAAGTGGCTGGCCGATCAAGGCGTCTCTGAAATTTTCTTGGTGAGTGAGAACACCACTTCATATGGAAAAGATTTTGGCGATCTTAAGGTGCTCGAGACGATGCTTCCCGATCTCTCGGCCATTAGCGGCATTGAGCGAATCCGGCTTTCCTATCTCCAGCCAGCTGAGATGCGCCCCTCGCTTCTCCAAGCGATGGTGAGTGTTCCAAAAGTCGTGCCGTACTTCGATCTCTCTTTCCAGCATGCCAGCGGAAGCGTTCTTCGTCGTATGCGCCGCTTTGGTGACTCCGAGAAGTTCCTTCACTTGATCGAACAGATTCGCGCGCTAGCACCCGAGGCCGGAATCCGTTCTAACGTGATCGTTGGTTTCCCAGGGGAGACGCAAGCGGAGTATCAAGAATTAGTTCACTTCATCTCCGAGGCGCGCATGGATGCCGTAGGCGTCTTTGGTTACTCCGATGAAGATAAGACCGAAGCGCTGACCTTGCCGGATAAGGTAGAGGCAGATGTAATTCGCCACCGTGTTGAAGAGCTTTCGACTATGGTCGATGAACTCCTAATGCAACGCGCGGAGGAGCGCATTGGCGAGAAAGTTCGCGTACTTATCGAAGATGCCGAATTGCAAGAAGGTCGCGCCGAACACCAAGGCCCAGAGGTCGATGGCTCTACCTTTATCCAAGGTCGCGGCCAATACAAGGTAGGCGAATATGTCGATGCGATTGTCATCGATGTAGCCGGCGCAGATTTGGTAGCCCAGCCGTTATGAGTTCGCCTGAGTCAGCCACTACACAAAGTGGCAACTTCAATCTTCCTAACTTTTTAACTGTTCTTCGCGTGGTGGCACTTCCATTTTGCGCCTATGCCCTTTTTAAAGATCACGGCAATAACCATCATTGGCAATACCTTGCCTGGACCGGATTTTTCCTCGTTGGCCTCACTGATTTCTTTGACGGTCGCATCGCTCGTTCTCGTAAGACGATCACTAGCTTTGGAACATTTCTTGATCCGGTAGCTGATAAGGCCGCGATTGGTACTGCACTGATTGGGCTATCCATTCTCGGAAAACTCTGGTGGTGGGTGACTGCCGTAATTTTGATTCGAGAGATTGCTGTCACGGTTCTTCGTTTGGCGGTCATCAGTGATGGTGTTATTCCAGCCAGCAAGGGCGGAAAGCTCAAGACCCTGCTCCAAAGCTTTGGCGTTGGCTTCTTTATCTTGCCACTTCCGCATTGGGCGCTTGTGCCCCGAGATCTCTTTATGGCCGCGGCCGTCATTCTCACCATGACCACTGGCTTTGATTACTTCGCCAAGGTGCTGCGCCGCTAATGGCTAAGACATTAACTTCGGCCGAAGAGATCGTTAAGGCACTCAAAAAGAAGAAGCGCACCATGGTGACTGCTGAATCCATTACCGGTGGTGGACTGGGTGCTGCGATCACTGATGTGCCGGGCGCTTCTGAAGTCTTTCTCGGCGGGCTTATTACCTATAGCGATAAGGCCAAGCAATCGATCTTGCAGGTTGCAACGCGCCTACTGACTAAGCACACTGCGGTTTCCGAAGAGGTGGCCTCGGCGATGGCCGAGAGCGCTCGCCTGCAATTTAAGGCCGACTACGCCATTGCCACCACTGGTGTGGCTGGTCCCGGCAAGGCCTATGGCCAGAAAGCTGGCACAGTATGGGTGGCGATTGCCAGCAAGAAAGAGGTCCACACTATTGCGCTGGCGCTTTCGGGGGATCGCTCAGATGTGCGCCACGCGGCTATAGAGAGCGCATTAGCCGCCTTTGCGCGTATTCTTGCCCTGTGACTCTTCTCCGTACCCATATCGGTAGCACCCTGCGCAGCGCCCGCGTTGCTCAAGGCCGCACCCTGCGCGATGTCGCCAAAGGTGCCCGCGTCTCCTTGGGTTATCTCTCTGAGGTAGAGCGTGGCCAGAAAGAAGCATCGTCTGAACTTCTTAACTCCATCTGCCAGGCGCTCGATCTTTCCCTGAGCACTGTCATGATTGATGTCGCCCATCTTGTTAAGTCTTCTGAAGCACCAGTATTAACTGTGGTCGACGACGCGGCCTAAGGCAGCGCCAGTGACCGAAAAATACGCCCCACAAATGGCAACTCAACAACGCTCCCGCGCCGCAATTCTGGCTGGCGCCAAGGCAGTCATTGCCGAATCGGGCAATTACGAATCTCATATGATTGACATCGCGGCAAGAGCTCAAGTCTCACGAGCTACGGTCTATAACCACTTTGCTGATAAAGAAGAGATGATGCTGACTCTTCTGGAGTCAGAGATTGACCGATTGGCTGAACTTGCTCGAAGCGCCGCAGACCCGGCCGAAGCCCTTCGCCTGCTCTCAATTGATATCTCCGAGGATCCAGCACTGCGCAAGATGGTGACTAGCGATCCACTGGATATCGCTCGCTTTGTTACGGTGACCGACCATCCGTTATGGTCTAAGGCGCTCGCGCATCTGTCAGATATCTTCGGCGCCCAAAATTCAGCTCTGATTATTCGTTGGTTGATCGGCCAGATCGGCGCGCCATTGACTGCCGCCGAATCTGCCAGCCAAGCCCTCCAATTAGCCTCGGCGCTCGCCCGCTCAAGCTTGGATTAATCCATGAGAATTACGGAACTGCGCTCGCGAATCTTTGATTACTTTCCCGATGCAGATACCTATGCCCGCGATATCGTGCACTCAGAACTCGGTGGCCGGACTGTCAATGAAGCTCTCAAGGCGGGGGATGAGCCAGGCGATATCTGGAAAGCAGTGGTGAAACATAATCCCGAGATGCCACTTAAATTTCGGTAATAATGAATGGTCATTGAGATTAAATTTGATGCAAGAAAGTCGCATGTAATTTATATTTTGTGAGTGAAGTTCCTCAGAGTGGTAATTAGTTTCGCCCTACTGGTTGGCGTATTGAACTTCTTATCTACCCCTACATTTGCAGCAGAATCAACCATCGTTCCATTTCTCCTACCTTGCGAAGGAAATGAAAGTCGTTGCATTGAAAGTCTAGTTGCAACAAAGGCAGATGGAACGAAAATTAAGGCACAACCGACTGGGCGAATAATTAACCAATCCCTTGGTAATACTGATCCATATTTCAAGTACATTCAAGGTCAATCAGTCGAATGGGAATTTCCAGGTTTGACCTTTCAAAATGGATCAGGGAGAGCATTTTTAAGAAGTTATTATAGGCCAGCAAGCAATTTACATTGCTGGAGTGATGGAAATTGCTCTTCTAATGAAGAGGAATGGGGAACCTATATGGTCCCTTCTGATCTTTCTGGTTCTCGACCACTTGTGAATCTGAGTCAACAAGATGCACAAGTGATCTGCCCATCTAACCCTTCGGGCTGCATACTAGGAAGTCCACCATGGGAATTCGGTATTGATATCAGCTTCACACTCACTGTCAGGATGGCTCCAGATTTCGTCCCACTCTACACACAGGGTAGAGTCAAAAA
>CAIXHZ010000043.1 GCA_903919375.1 uncultured Actinomycetes bacterium
ACCATTCCTCTTGATTCAATGGCAATCTCCTACAGCTCGGGATGCATCTTCATTAGAGGAACTGGATTATCTACATCGACCGTCTATTGCATCGATGTCTCTGATTGGACTATAACCGCACGAACACTTCCGGCCGCGCTAGCTGACGGACAGGGTTGGGGATCGGGAAACCTGATTAATTTTCCAGATGGACGAATTGGTTCGGTAAGCAAGCCTGGAACAGGAAATGGAATAGGACTCTGTTCTGCCAGTGCTCTTAATTGCAAGATATTAAAGCTCTTTAATGTTATCGGAAGCGGAAAAAGCGTCACCTTCACAACCTCTGAAGATCTATACCTTGCCGACTCAGAATCTGGGTGGCCGAGTGATGACCATGGAATTGCTACCGATGGAACTTATCTTTATGAAATTATGTATAGCAACGGATATAAAGTCTGGGCGCTTCAGTCGGGAGCAATCTCATATCTAGTATTTAATGGCGCTGGCACTGGTTCTTGCGGAGCGAGTGGGGCGACGGGCATCTCGGGCACGATGTGTCCCATCAACGCACCGGTCGATGGCATTAACGCACTTGGCTCAACCCCGAATGTCACTTATATCGGTCATAACCACGTGAATGGTACGTACATCATGGGTGATTACAATAATCCACGAATCTACCTATCGAACGCGGTGTTGCCTCCGACTGGTCCGGGAAGTTTGCCAACAATTGCTGCCTTCAATTCATTTGGGCTTGGCAGTGGTCTTTCAACTGCCGTCTACCGCGCGACGAATACGATCACAGTAAATCTCAATACACCCTCGAAGGTAACTTTTTACTCCAAGGGCAAAGCAATTCCTGGATGCAAAAACCTTTCAAGCTCGGGAACTTCACCAAACATAACTGCCACTTGCAACTGGAAACCTGCCGCACATGGTTATGTCTATATAACGGTGACTGCTGTTCCAACTAATACTGCAATCGCTACGGGGAGTGCAGCGCCGCTGCTATTGCTTGTCGCTGCAAGAAGCGGAAATCGTTAACGATTCGTACTGCGCACCAAAATATTACTTACTGGCAAAGCGGTAATTGAACTGGCCATGCCTCCCGAACTTGGCGCCACTATTTTCTACTTCATTAAAGGAAGATGGACCGATCTCAACAATTCCGACAATCTTTGTCGGAGCAATTTCAATTCTCATACCCAAAAGATATACCTCAAATTGTTGCCGAGTCATTACTCTTTATCTATGGAAATCATGCCAATCGTTACTGAACGACTGGAACTGCATGCGGTGACGCCTGGAGAATATGAAATTCTGGCGATTGATCGTGCCGACTTGCGACTCTGGATTGACCGAGGATTTACCAATCCCCACGGCCACTTAATATCCGACGCCGGTCCACTCCCACATCGCATTCCACGAATCCGGAAAGATCCTTCACTTGCACCTTATCTATTGCGACTTGCTGTTCTCCAAGAAAGCCGCACAATAATTGGAAGTGCTGGATTCCACGATCTCCCCGATGAGAACGGGATGATCGAAGTCGGAATGGGGATCGAACCTGCATTTCGAGGCCAAGGTTTCGCTCAAGAATTAGTGCTGGGTATGTGGGGTTGGGTGATCGATCAGCCGGACGTGAAAATACTGCGCTATACCGTCTCTCCAGATAACGCTCCATCGCAAGCGATCATTAAGAAATTTGGCTTTCATTTTCAGGGTCAGCAAATCGATGACGAAGATGGCCCAGAAGATATCTATGAAATGAGCGTTGAAGAATTTCGAACGAAATTTATTTGTTGATTTCCGGGAGTTCCATATTTCGTACTTGCGGCACAGCCAGCATGAGTAGCCCAACCAGAAGTGAAACAACTCCAATTGCAATGAGAGTTTTTGTGTAGCCAAAATGATTCGCGAGTGGCGCTGCGATCAATAACCCGATGGGGCGTAATAAGAATGAACCGAGTGCGTCATATGAAGAGACGCGCGAAAGAGCTTCTCGTGGAACTGACCTAGCAAGCGTGGTCGACCAAAGCGTGGAGAGTAAATCAAGTGCTACTCCCCAGATAAATGCGGCAATTGCAATGACAACTAGCGACGATGGCTTCGACATTGACCATGAAAAGAGCGCTAATGTCGAAATAAGAATGGCGACCGCTCGCAAGGGAAAGCGCAATTTAATCTTTATGCCAATGAGTGACCCAACTAAATAGCCGATTGATTCAGCGGTGAGAACAATCGCCCACGATTTTGCGCCATGAAAATTCTTCAGCGAAATAAGTGGTCCGAGAATATTTTCAGTCATTGCCCAGGTGGCCATCATGACGCTAAAGCCACCAATCACCACAGCTGCCCATTTGTAGGAGATAAAGGTCTTCCAGCCGTGAATTAAATCTTCGCGAAGGGTGGAAGGTTCTTGGTTGGGCGCGACTAGATGCCTAAAGGAGAACACGACAGATCCAGCAAAGGTGAAGGTAGCTGCGTCAATGAAGAGTCCGGTGGTGCTTCCCCAGGTACTTACAATAATTCCGCCGAGTGCGGCGCCAAGAATCATCGCGGTATTGCTGACGAGATACTGAAGTGAATTGGCTCGCTGTAACGCTTCATCCTTACAGATAGCAGGCATTACTCCGGATGATGCCGGCCAGAAAACACCCCACGATAAACCGAAATTGATATTGGCAAATAGCAGAACCCACACTGGTACATGTCCGGTGGCAAAGAAGGCTGCTTGAACAAAGAGTCCGACCGATCCCCAAATATCGCAAATTCCAACAACACGCACGCGACCATATTTATCTGCAATCACTCCACCAAATGGCGCCATCGCCATCATCGCGATAGGAGCCAAAGCCAAAATCCATCCGAGCTCGGTTGCGGATCCCCCGCGCAAATGAAGAACGCCAAAGGCAAGCGCGATCGGTGACATGCCATTTCCAAAGTTCGAGACAACGCGGGCCAGTAGATAGCGCTTCATATAGCGCTGAGCAAGAATCTCACTCACAATCATGGCTTAACTTCATGCCGATCTGGCAGCTTCATTCTTAGCGCAAAGACCGTGACAATCGCGAGCCCAATGACGAGCCCACCAATCCAAATCCACTGCAACCCAGCTCCCAGAAGTGTTCCAGCAATCATGGGGCCAATGATCAAAGAGAATTGCCAGGCGTTGGAACTTGCCGAGTTATAACGTCCGCGCAGATGATCGGGCGCCAATTGATTGACAACTGAAGGAACAACCGGCGACCAGACCATTTCCGCGAAACCAAAGATTGCTTGGCAGAGAATGATGAAGAAGAGCGCATGATGGCGATCAACACCAGCAAGAGAAAGCGCGACCCAAGCAAAGAGCCAGATCGTCGTTGCTAACGCTATCGCTTTACTGCGATTCCATTTCTCGGTTCGCTTAACAACCCAGAGTTGGCAAGTAGCAATAAGGATGCAGTTGACGGCGTATGCGTAAGCGATTTTGGGGACTGGGACATGTGCAATGAGAGAGGAGAATGAAGCGAAGCCAACTTCTAATTGGCTATAGCCACAAATAATCGCAAAGAGGCAGGTTATCCAGAAACGCACATAGACCTTGTCGGCAAGTACTTCTTTCCAGCCACTGTCACGAGCAGAATTAATTGCGCGTTCATGCTCGTTGCGATGACCAACATTTCCAATGGAGTACGCAATCGCTGCATAGACAAAGAACGAGAGGCCATCACACCAGTAAAGAACCTCAAAGCTATGTGGTTTTGCTACCGAGACTACGACTGAAGCAATTAACCCGCCCGCACCAATTCCCAAGTTGAGCATCGCAAAGTTGGAACCATAGGCTCGTTGTCGTTGGTGTTCTGGAGTAAGTTCGGCCTGAATTGCACTTTGCGATGGCCACATCGCAGATTGGCCAAAGGAACAAATAGTGATCACCAAAATGGCTTGAACAATATTGTGAATCGTACTGATACTGGCATAACCGATACCGCTAAGAATAAGTGAGCCCATCAGGATGGGTTTGGGTCCCCAATGATCAATAAGCGAACCCACGATTGGTGAAATAAGTAGCGAAGCAAAGGCCCCATACCCAATAACTACTCCAGCTAATGCGGAGGGAATCCCCCGGACATTATGGAGATAGATAAAGAAATAGGGGTAGACCAATCCATTTCCGACCGCCGACAACATATTGCCGAATAGCAGAATCCGAACTTTTTGAGGCAGGCGCTCTTTGGCACTCGTCGTCGATGACATGGAGGGAGTCTACAATTGGCAACTATGCGGAGAATGCAATTTGTGAGAGCCTTTCCGCTCATCCTCACTGCCGCCATGATTCTCCTATTTGCAAATGTGGGAACTTCAGGACCTGTAAATGCCGCTCAACAAATAACGTCGGGCTTGGTTCTCAATCTGGATGCTTCAGTCGCTTCAAGTTATGCAGGATCAGTGTGGACAGATCAATCAAGCAATGGTTTCAATGCAACCGCATATGGTGCACCTACCTTGAATTCAAGTGACGGTTCTATGAATTTCAACGGCACAAGCCAGTACTTTGATTTAGGTAACTCAAATCTTAATTTTAACTCCCTAAACCCGTTTACGATCCAGGTCATTTTCTCGGCCGCAAACGCATCTCTTACAGGAAATTTGGTGGCCCGCCAAAATACTGCCGTAGCGGGCGACTACTTCCTCTCTCTTTCTGGCGGGAAAATGGATAACTATGTAGAAAATACGCCGTGGGGAATTGCAGGAACTACGGCCATACAAGGCAACACAAAATATGTTGCGACAATGACTTATGACTCGTCCGGATATCTCACTGGCTATCTCAACGGTTCGATTGATGCTACAAAAACCTATTTCGGATCCATTTCTTCATCCGCAATTCGACTTCTTATTGGTGCAGCGCTAGATCACAGCAATCCAACGGGCTTTTTCCAGGGGAAAATATATTCAGTGCGAATCTACAACCGAGCTCTTTCAGCTTCCGAAGTTCAACAAAATTACTTGATAGCGAGCAATCAAGCACAAGTGAGTGGAACGCTCTCAATTCTTGGAACACCGACTTCTATCGCATACCGCTCTCCAACAAGCCTACGTTTAACCAGTGCGCAACCTGCCTCCGTTACGTTCTATCTCAACAGTAAGGCGATTCCAGGGTGTAAGAATTTGAGAATAGTGGATACGAATACAGCATTGACCTGTCTATGGAAACCTTCAACTCATGGCCTTGCCAATATTAAGGCGACGATTTCGCCAACAAGTAATTTGTATGACGCGACCACGCTCTACTATTCGATACCGACAATAGCTAGATCCGGCAATCGCTAGTAGCTCAACGGCACTACTTTCTTAGCCACACCTTTTCATATACTAGGATTTTGCTATGTCACCTCAGAGTTCTGATCGCGAGTCCTACTTCCCGGCAATAGAGAAGAAGTATGGACAACCGATGTCTTATTGGTTTGCGGTGATGAAAGATCTCAGTGATCGTAAATATCCCGAGCAGATCGCATATCTCAAAGAGGAACATGGCTTCTCGCAGGGCCACGCAAATGCCCTTGTTATGTATTCACGCGGTTCTACTTCATCGAAGAAATTCACTACGGTAGCCGAGTTCTATAAGACCCTAGATGCAAAGCAAGTGAAGACCTGCAAAGCGATCTTCAAGGTTATTCAAAGTAAATATCCCGATCTTGAATTAGTGATTGCCTGGAACCAGCCGATGCTACGTAAAGAGAAAGCCTACGTATTTGGTATTTCACCTACGAAAAATTATTTGTTGATGGCACCATGGAGTAAAGATGTGCTGGAACAATTCGCTCCAAAGATGCCTAATCTCGGCGTGAATAAGAAGACCATAGGGATTCCTAGCGACTGGAAGATCGATGAGAAGCTCTTACTCGGTATGGTGAAAGCGCGGTTGGCAGAGCTTTGAGCGCGCAAAACCTTTAGACCGTGGTCGTCTTCGGGGTTAAACTTTCACCATGACAATGAGGCGGGTAGATAAGAAGGCATTTGCCTCTTCGATCCCGCGCATTATGGCAATTTTGCTATTAGTCACCACTCCCTCGGCGCTCTTTACCGCCAGCGCTGCTAACGCTGCTGCATGTTCAGTCACAACGGTTGCTTCAGGAAATTATAAGTATGTGAAAGTTACTGCCGCCTCCGGTTGCACTTGGACCATCCCAGCTGGTGTCACAACGATTGACTATGTACTTGTTGGTGGCGGTGGCGGTGGTGGCGGTGGCGGTGCAACTACCGGGCTTGGTGGCGGTGGCGGTGGTGCGGGTGGTGTAGTTACTACTGGTTCGATCACCGTTGCTCCTGCAAATACTCTCACCATAACTGTGGGAACTGGTGGCACTGGTGGCGCTGTCAACACAACCGGAACAAATGGAAGTGCTTCATCGATCACTTATAACGTGACGCCGTATTCTGCTAATGGCGGCGGCGCTGGGGGTCGTGCTCAGGTAAGTAATACACAGACTGATCTCTCTGGTGATGGCGGATCCAACTCATCTTTTGGTGGCGGCCAAAATGTGTGGGACGGCGCTGGTGGTGGTGCCGGTGCAGGTGGAATTGGTTCTGATGGTCAAGATATCGGTGGTCAAGGTGGAACTGGTGGTCCCGGTGGAATTGGTTTAACAAGTGCCACAATAAATAACTTTGCAAGCATTACCTCAACCGGCCAAAACTATTCTTCCAATTATTACTTTGGTGGTGGTGGAGGTGGTGGAAGTACGCCACCAGGTAACGGAAACCCGGCCGCGGGAGCAAATACTGGCGTCGGTGCCGTTGGTGGTTACGGCGGAGGCGGAACTGGTGGCTTCTCAACCACCGGTGTTGGCGCAACGTCTGCCACTGCAAATACTGGTGGTGGTGGTGGTGGTGGTGGCTGGAAATCTGATGCATCCGAAGCTGCAAAAGCTGGAGCTGCGGGAGCAGATGGAATCATTCTCTTCCGATACCTAGCCACTGCCGCAAATATAACGAGTTCCGCAACATTTACTGTTGCTGAAAATCTATTTGCTATTGGTACT
>CAIXHZ010000044.1 GCA_903919375.1 uncultured Actinomycetes bacterium
CACCTGCTGCTGCTACTGGAGCTGCTGCTGTTACATCGAACTTCTCTTCGAACGCCTTGACGAAGTCTGAGAGCTCAACGAGTGTGAGTTCTTCGAACTGTGCCAATAGATCTGCTTGTGAGAGCTTTGCCATTTTTATATTTTCCTTTTCCTTGACGTAAAACTATTAGTTTTTAATTACCTTGGAGCCAATACCCAAATCGCCTATTCGGCGGCTGGAGCCTCGACTGCTTCTGGAGCTGCTTCTTCGACAACTGGAGCTTCTACTGCTGCTTCGGCCACTGGTGCCTCTGTAGCGTCAGTTGCGACAGCGCCTGCTGCTGGTGCTTCTTCGACAACTGGAGCTGCTGCTTCTGCTGCTGGAGCAGCGGGAGCGCCTGCTTCGAGCTTGATGCGAAGAGCATCGAGAGTACGTGCGGCCTTGGCCATAGTGCCCTTCATTGCTCCTGCAAGCTTGCTCAAGAGAACCTCACGGCTCTCGAGATCTGCGTACTGCATGATCTCTGCTGTTGTTAGAGTCTTTCCTTCGAAGATTGCGCCCTTGATAACAAGTGCGGAATTCTCTTTCTGGAAGTTCTTAAGGCCCTTTGCGGCCTCGATGAAATCACCCTTGATGAATGCAACTGCAGAAGGACCAACGAGAAGATCATCAGAGATCTCAACGCCAGCATTCTTTGCAGCAATCTTGGTCAAGGTGTTCTTGACTACTGAGTACTTGGTTTCTGCGCCCAATGAACGACGAAGTGTCTTCATTGCAGCGACGGAAAGACCGCGGTACTCGGTCAAAACAGTTGCATTTGCACCACGGAAATCTTCCGTGAGCTCAGCTACTGCTGCTTCCTTATCAGGACGCGCCATGCGGCTTCCTTTCTATCTACATGTCATCTTCGCTTGATTAAGCGAATCTGGTCTTAACTGGTGGAGCGGTTGTGGAACTGTCGTACATTCACTTTCTCAACCCGCCGAAAATTAAAAAATCCCCGGCGCATAAATGCGCACGAGGGTTATCTCATGTGCACCTATGCGGGCTGCGATCTCTCGCAATTAACTTGGCTGAGGAATTCTCCCCTACCAAGGCCTGCAGTCTTTGGTGAGATGACTAGGGTAGATCTTTCGACCTACCCAGGTCAAAACTAGGTATTAGGCGTTCTCTGGATCGCGAACGAGATTGGGATCTACCTGGATTCCAGGTCCCATCGTTGTTGAGATTACAGCCTTGCGGATGTAACGACCCTTGGATGAAGCAGGCTTAGCACGAAGAACTTCGTCCATAGCTGCTGCATAGTTCTCAGCGAGCTGCTGAGCAGTGAAAGATGCCTTGCCGATAAGGAAGTGAAGGTTGGAGTTCTTATCTACGCGGAACTCGATCTTTCCACCTTTGATATCGGTAACAGCCTTGGCAACATCGGTTGTCACTGTTCCGGTCTTTGGGTTTGGCATGAGGCCACGAGGTCCGAGAACCTTTCCGAGGCGACCAACTTTACCCATCAAATCTGGTGTAGCAACGACTGCATCGTAATCGAGGCGGCCCTTGGAAACTTCTTCAATCAGTTCATCGCCACCGACGATATCTGCACCGGCTGCGCGAGCTTCATCAGCACGCTCTCCATTTGCAAATACGAGAACGCGAGCAGTCTTACCGGTTCCGTGTGGGAGGTTAACTGTTGTACGGATCGCTTGATCTGCCTTCTTTGGGTCAACGCCCAAAACAAGTGCAACTTCAACTGATGCGTCGTACTTGGTAACGCTGGTCTCCTTAGCAAGCTTTACTGCTTGGCCAGGTGTGTAGAGGTTCTTGAAATCAACCTTCTCAGCTGCTGCCTTGTATGCCTTACTGCGCTTCATTTCTTCTCCTAATCTAAATTCACATCGCTGCGAATTAGTTCGAGTTGTGGTTAACGAACCAGCGAGGTTCTCCCACGCCCGTAAAGAAATTTTCTCTGCGGGCTTTTCAGTAGCTTGTGGCTACTAAATATTTAATTAGCCGACTGTGATTCCCATGGAACGAGCGGTTCCAGCGATGATCAGTGATGCAGCTTCGAGATCGTTGGCATTGAGGTCAGGCATCTTGAGCTTTGCGATCTCTTCTACCTGTGCCTTAGTGATGTTAGCAACCTTGGTCTTGTGTGGAACGGGTGAACCCTTTTCCACGCCAGCAGCCTTGAGAATCAAGCGTGATGCTGGTGGGGTCTTGGTGATGAAGGTAAATGAACGATCTTCGTAGACAGTGATCTCTACTGGGATGATCTGACCCTTTTGGTTTTCGGTCTCAGCGTTGTACGCCTTGACGAAGTCCATGATGTTAACGCCATGCTGACCGAGGGCAGGACCTACTGGTGGAGCTGGTGTTGCTGCGCCAGCCTGGATCTGCAACTTAATAAGTGCGGTGATCTTCTTCTTTGGTGCCATGGTTCGTTGTCCTTTTCTCGGTTACCTGAAATTAAAGCTTCTGTACTTGGTCGAATGCGAGCTCTACTGGGGTCTCGCGACCAAAGATAGATACCAATACCTTGAGTTTTCCTTGCTCTGGCATGATCTCTGAAATTGTTGCTGGCAGAGTTGCGAATGGGCCATCCATAACTGTGATGGACTCTCCGATTTCGAAATCGACCATCTTGATATCGATCTTCTCGCCCTTTTTGACTGGACGTGGAGCCAAGATATTTTCAACCTCAGAAAGCAAGAGTGGTGATGGGTGATGAGCGTTACCCACGAAGCCCGTGACACCAGGGGTGTTACGGATACATGACCATGACTCATCAGTGAGATCCATGCGAACAAGTACATAACCAGGGAAGACGTTGCGCTTTACCTGCTTGCGCTGGCCATTCTTGATCTCTGTAACTTCTTCTTCAGGGACTTCTACTTGGAAAATGAAATCTTCCATGTTGAGTGCAGTCACGCGGTTAGCGAGATTGCCTTTAACCTTCTTCTCATAACCAGCATATGAATGGACGACATACCAATCGCCAGGTGCATCGCGAAGTGCCTTACGGAACTCGGCGTTTGCATCGTTCTCTTCTTCATCAGCGATCTCAGCTGCAACTTCTTCCTCAATAGCTGCAACAGCTTCCACTGAACCGATAGCTAAATCCGCAACCACATCTTCGATAACAACTTCTGGGTTTGCTGTTGCTGCGAGCGCAGCTTCGAATGCATCGACCGGAGCAGCGCTCTCAGTTGGTGCCTGTGTATTTAAGCCTTCGCTAAATGTCATGTGATCCGCCTTATCCAAATACCAAGAAGACAACCTTGGTCAGCACCAGATCAAGCAGTGACACGACAAGGATGATGAATCCGACGAAAACCAAAACTACGGAGGTGTAAGTGGTGAGTTCTTTTTTGGTAGGCCATACGACCTTGCGAAGCTCAACGATTACTTGGCGATAGAAAAGGCCAATGCGCGCAAAGATCCCCTTGGAATCTTCGACTTGCGTATCGTTATTCACGGTTCTACCTCTTCTACTAGTTACTTACACTCTTAAAAATCTTTACTTCTGTACTACTCTCGATCGGGTCGTACTTGCAGGGCAGGAGGGATTTGAACCCCCAACCGCCGGTGTTGGAGACCGGAACTCTAGCCAATTGAGCTACTGCCCTTCGGGCGCCTGACGATCTTGATTCGGGCATGAGTAATCATGACCATTTGCAAGATTGTGCAAGTGCCAGACGGGAGATTGTACGCAGTGAGGGGCTCTTGAGTAAAACCGGCCAATCTCGGGCCGATCTCAAGGAACTTAGACCGACCGGGAGAACGCGCTCGCATGGCCGCCTCTCCACGAGGCATAATTGCCCGTATGAGCGAACCTAAGCCCCGCATATCCCGCCGAATTGCCGCTATCGCCGAATCTGCGACCTTGGCGGTCGACAGCAAGGCCAAAGCCCTCAAGGCAGCCGGACGTCCCGTTATTGGCTTTGGCGCCGGCGAGCCTGACTTCCCCACCCCGGGCTATATCGTCGATGCAGCAGTAGATGCCGCCAAGAAGCCAGCGAATCATCGCTACACCCCAGCAGGTGGATTACCAGAACTTAAAGATGCGATCGTTGCTAAGACGCTTCGCGATTCGAAGTACGCCATTACGCCCGACCAAGTTCTTGTCACCAATGGTGGCAAGCAAGCGGTCTATCAATCATTTGCAGCGATTATCGATCCAGATGATGAAGTCATTTTGCCTGCTCCATATTGGACCACTTATCCCGAGTGCATCAAGCTCGCAGGTGGCAAAGCAATTGAAGTCTTTGCGGATGAATCCCAAAATTATTTAGTTTCGGTTGAACAGCTAGAGGCTGCTCGCACACCGAAGACCAAGGCGCTGCTCTTCTGCTCACCCTCAAACCCGACTGGTTCTGTTTATTCAGCAGAACAAGTGAAAGCAATTGGCGAATGGGCTGTGAAGCATGGCATCTGGGTTATCACTGATGAAATTTATGAACACTTGCTCTATGACAGCGCAACCGCGCCCAGCATGCCGGTGCTTGTTCCAGAAATTGCCGATCGCTGCATTATTCTCAATGGTGTCGCAAAGACCTATGCCATGACCGGCTGGCGCGTAGGTTGGATGATCGGACCTAAGGATGTCATTAAAGCCGCTACCAACTTGCAATCACACCTTTCATCGAATGTTTCTAACGTTTCACAGCGCGCAGCTATTGCCGCTCTCGCTGGCGATCTTTCCGCTGTGCACGAAATGGGCGTCGCCTTTGATCGTCGCCGCAAGTTAATCGTTTCGATGCTCAATGAGATTCCTGGCGTTATCTGCCCAACTCCTACTGGTGCTTTCTATGTCTATCCATCAGTGAAGGGCTTGCTTGGTAAAGAAATCCGCGGCAAGCGCCCACAAACATCGGCCGAACTCGCTACCTTGATTTTGGAAGAAGTTGAAGTGGCAGCAGTACCAGGTGAGGCTTTTGGCCCATCGGGCTACTTGCGCTTCTCGTATGCATTGGGCGATGACGATATCGTCGAAGGAATTACTCGCGTTCAGAAGTTATTGGGCGAAGCCAAGTAACGTGTAATTAAACGATCTGCACTTCAGGGTCGAGGCGAATTCCAAATTTCGCCTCGACCTTTTCTATTACAAAATCCTTTAATTCCAAGATATCGGAAGTGGTGGCATCGCCTGCATTAGAAAGCGCCAAAACGTGACGAGGTGAAATCTGAGC
>CAIXHZ010000045.1 GCA_903919375.1 uncultured Actinomycetes bacterium
CAACTTCTGCATCTTTGTTCCAGGTGTTAAGCCCTACAAAATGTTCCCTGGCTACCATCAATTCTTTGCGGTTGAGAAAGCGTTTAAGCGCGCTCTGCAAGCCAGCGCTGAATCTGGTGATGGCCGCGGCGGCCTGATGTGGCATACCCAAGGTGCAGGTAAGAGTTATGAAATGGCTTGCCTTGCTGGAATGCTTGCCACGAGCCAAGCTCTGAAGAACCCAACAATTGTTGTTGTCACTGACCGTAATGACTTAGACCAGCAGCTTTACGAAACTTTTGTGGATGCAAAAGCGCTAATGCGCCAGGACCCAAAGAAAGCTGGTTCCCGTCAGGAAATTCGTGAGCTCTTGGACATTCCTGGTGGCGGAGTGTTCTTTACTACTATTCAGAAGTTTGCCATTGAGGATGGGGAAGAAGAATTCCCAGCTCTAACCCAGCGCCGCAATGTGTTTGTGTTCACTGATGAGGCTCATCGCTCACAATATGGATTCTCCGCTCGCATTGCTGGCGATAAGTTCAAGGTTGGTTATGCCCAACACATGCGCGATGCGCTACCAAATGCCACATTCGTAGCATTTACTGGAACACCAGTAGCGAGCACCGATAAAGATACCCGCGCGGTATTTGGTGATGAAATTGATGTTTATGACATGGTTCAGGCCAATGCTGATGGCGCGACAGTTCCTATCTATTATGAATCTCGCCTGGTTGCGCTGGAGTTACCTGATGATGCAAAGGCAGAGCTTAACGAGTTGGCCGAAGAGCTGACCGAAGATGCTGAAGATGCACAAGTTGCATCTAATCTAAAAGCTCGTTGGGCAGCGCTAGAACAAATTGTTGGCGCGCAGCCTCGCTTGGAACAAATTGCCCAGGACATAGTGACCCACTTTGAGGCACGTTGCTCAGCTCCTGAGCTTGAGGATGGCAAGGCAATGGTTGTGGCTATGAGTCGCCACATCGCAGTTGATTTGTTCGATGAAATTATCAAAATTCGCCCGAAGTGGCATGACCCAGATTTCCGTAAGGGCGCAATAAAGATTATTTTCCATAGCTCAGCATCTGATGATGAAAAGATTCGACCTCATGCCTACACATCGGTTCAAAAGCGGGCTTTAGAAAACCGTTTCCGCGACGTGGATGACCCATTAAAGATTGTGATTGTTCGCGACATGTGGCTTACAGGGTATGACTCACCGCCTTGTCACACCATGTATGTGGATAAGCCAATGAAGGGTCATAACTTGATGCAGGCCATTGCCCGCGTTAACCGAGTCTTTCGGGATAAGAAAGGTGGCCTAGTTGTTGATTACATCGGTATTGCCACTGAACTTAAGGAAGCTCTCAGTACTTATACGCGCGGAAAGTCCGGGGGACAGCCTGTTGAATTTATTGAGGAAGCACTCGGGGTTTTCTGGGAAAAACTACAAATAGTCCGGGACTTATTACATGGCCTATCTATTGAGGGTTTCAAAGACCATCCACAAAAGGCCCTGAAAGACATTGCCAACTTTGTTCTTGGCCTTGAGGAAGGCTCGAAGAGATTCGCAGATGCATCCTCTGCGCTATCCAGTGCCTACTCATTAGTTAATAGCCAGGAAACCGTTAAGCCAATGCGCGAAGAAGTGGCTTTGTATCAAGCAGTTCGCGGAATGCTGACCAAGAAGGCTCAAGGTGGCAAGAAGATTTCCGATGCTGAGCGTGAGCTACGAATCAAGCAGGCACTTGCCAAGGGAATCGTTCCTGAAGGTGTTATTGATGTATTCAGCGCAGCTGGATTAGACCGCCCCGACATTGGCTTGCTATCCGATGAATTCTTAAATGAAATTCGCGCCATGAAAGAGCGCAACCTTGCGGCAGAGGCTCTAAGTCGCCTGCTTAAGGATCAAATCAAAGCCAAGTTCTCACGAAATATTGTGCGCAATGCTCAGTATTCAGAGCTACTAGAAGAGGCACTAGCTCGCTACCGAAACCGAAGCATTGAAACAGCTCAGCTTATTGAAGAACTCATTGCACTGGCCAAGAAGATGAACGCACAAATCTCAGCAGGTAACCCTGATGGTTTAACAGACCATGAAGTTGCCTTCTATGACGCCCTGGAATCGAACGAAGAAGCCGTGCGCACCATGCAACACGAAGTTTTGGTTCAGTTGGCTCAAGAGCTGACTAAAAAGGTTCGGGCAAATATAAAAGTGGACTGGTCAATTCGTGAGTCAACACAAGCAGAGCTACGAGTACTCGTTCGTGACATTCTGGATAGGTATGGTTACCCACCAGACTTCTCCCTCCTTGCGATAGACACAGTTCTAAAGCAAGCGGAGTCACTGACCGAAGAATGGCTAGTGACCCAATAAATGGGAAAAGTGAATATCTGACATGACATTTTATGAAGTAATTATTAACGGTGAAGAAATTTCTGCAGTAAGTTCTGGGATTGAAAACCTTTTGGCTGTAACCAGATACCTAGATGCTCAGGCAAAGGCAGGAAGCCTGGGTGAGGGAATCTCACGCGTTAATGTATACGACACAATTATTATTTCTGGCACGCAATTGTTTGGCATATTAAAGGTTCTGTCTGGTGATATTTCGTTTCAGTTAAATGGTGAGGGCTATCGTTTAAGTGAGCCTTTACAACTAATTCCCAATGTTAAGGCGGATGACAAATTTGAAGTGTATCTAAGCGAGGTATGAGCTATCAGCCACAACCGATGCGGGTTTAGTTATAAGTCAAATGATTTTGAATAGTCGCTAGTCCAGTTGTAGCTACAGTCTGGGCACAAGAAATCCTGCATCGTTGCGAATCAATCAATCTTGACGGATGGTGATGTTAGGGTTTTGCCAAGTGGAATTTCCACTTGAGGCCACCCAAAGGAGGAGTCGCTCATGAACCAAGTTCACGGCGAATTTCTTACGTACTACATACATGATCGCTGTGACTGGCATCAAGAACTTATTGATGAACTGGGGTTAGGCAATTCACTTAAAACAGTAGTGATTCCATTATTAAGAGACCTGCGACCAAATGGAGAACCGAGGTTACGGGTCCCACGACTTAACTCAGAACCACCCGTTGAATATAGGTACATCAGTGGAGGTGATGATCGGGGACTACTCCTTCCCACCTGGACCGACGTGTCTCTCAAGAGCCACTGGAAGAGTGAACGTGAGGTTGGCGACCCTCCAGTTGCCGCAACGGTTGGTCAAATTGATGGCATTTCCCCTGGCCTGCTCGCAGCCTTTGATGTTTCATTAGGAGAAGTTGTCTATACACTGCTTCCTGATCTGAATGCGGAACCTGACGACCCAAACTTTGAAGCGGGTCCATATGGCATGTTTGAGGGTGCAGAAATTGCCGAAGAAGGAATGAGGTGGGGATTCCCAGTCGTAGCTCCATTCGTACCGAGCTCAATCAAATTCATAAAAGGGAGCGAGATAATTATTGGTTTCTACCTTGGACTGCAGAGCTGGTCGATTGCAACGGCAATATACAACTACGGCATTCAATCGGTTATGTATCAGGAAGCCAACGACTTCTATCCCTCGCTGCAACGGTGTTGGGAAAGTTATGTTGATTGGCTTGAGGCGATGGCCTAAATCTAGTGGTGCGTAGTAACAAAATAGAAGTAATGACCTTGTTTGAAAAAGTGTACGTAACCATTGAGATACACGACATACTTCCCGATGAGTCAAACCTGGACTTACATCGAACCTGGGGACTTCTAGATGAGGACACATGGGCATACGAGGTGTCGGGTACTTGGAATGGAATTGAGACATTCGCAAAAGAAAGCAGCATCGTAAATCACTTACTTGACGCTGTTCGGGGTGACGAAACTTTTCTGATCC
>CAIXHZ010000046.1 GCA_903919375.1 uncultured Actinomycetes bacterium
AACTATGGAACGCCATCAACAAAAACCGAGAGTATTACTGCTGGCGTCGAAGTAACGTTGGATCCCAATACATTTGCAAGAAGCGGTTATTCATTCTCCGGCTGGGATGACACATCAACTGGAACTGGTACTGATTACACCGATGGCCAAGCAGTAACTTTCTATTCCAATAAAACGATGTATGCGCAGTGGACTCTTCGCAAACCAGATGCTCCCACCGTTACATCCGTAACTGCTGGAAATGATTCGGTTACTGTGACCGTCGCCCCTGCTGTCCAGAATTGCAGTCAATTTATCTCTGGCCCTGGAACAGTTGTAGTGGATACAACAACTGCACCCGGGTATTGCATCTACAAAATAACTGCGGGTGCCGAGACTCTGACTGTTCCTTCCGGAGTTTCCAATATTGAAGTATTTGCAGTTGCTGGCGGTGGCGGTGGTGGTTGGGGAGCAAACGCAGGCGGTGGCGGTGGTGGCGGAATCATTTACAACCCATCGATGTCGGTAACACCTGGCTCAACGCTTCAACTCAAAGTTGGTGCGGGCGGAGCTGGAAACGGCAGCGGCAATGGCGCGACAGGTGAATCAACAACAGTGGGAACATTTGTTGCGATGGGCGGTGGCGGCGGTTCTGCTACTTGGGGATCGGCTGGTCTTCTCGGTGGCTCCAGTGGCGGAACATCAGGAACTATTTTAAATGGAAGTGCATGCGGCTCTAACCCATCGCGTGCTGCCGGCCAATATTCATATTTAGGTTGGACTACTTATGGAAACGCTGGCGGTGGCGGCTGTGTAGTTGGTGGTTCTCTTCAAGGCGGCGGTGGTGGCGGTGCAACTTCTGCCGGAACAAATACCGGTACACCTGGTAGCGGCTTAGTAAGTGCAATATCTGGAACTTCTGTCACTTATTCAGCAGGCGGTCGAGGTTACGGCGCAATTCAGGGTGTCTCAACGGGATCAGCAGGATCGGCAAATACCGGAACTGGTGGCGGACCTGCCGCAAATGGTGGCTCTGGTTACCTGTTCCTCAAGTTTGTTGATCAAACTGGTGGAACGCCCACAGGTGAAACTATTACTGCGCTCGATGCTTCAGGTGCTGCGCTCTCTCCTGCAAAGAGTTGTTACATCGCAGCAGGTTCTGGTTCGTGTGTAATCACCGGCCTCACTAACAACACCACATACAAATTTGTTTCTTCAGCATCAAATACATCAGGAACCTCTGCAAACTCTGCTGCGGTTTCGGGAACACCGCTTCCGTGGTTAGTTACCTATAGTCCTGAATCTGGAACAGTTTCTCCTGCGACCGATAACTTCAATTATCCATTTGCCAACTCTTTACCAACTCCAATTCGCGCGGGATATACATTTGTTGGTTGGTATGACACTCGCACATCTGGCACATTGATTGGTCAAGGCGGAGATTCCTACACCGTTACTCGTGCAACAACTTTCTATGCACGCTGGGTGCCGGTTACTTACACAATTCGATATGACTCAAATACCGCGAGCGGGGGAACAGTTCCTTCTCAGGGGTCGTATGCGACTGGTGGTAGCGCATATGTAATTGTCGGAAATACTGGGACGTTAACAAAACCTGGACATACTTTTAGCGGTTGGAATACTGCTGCAAATGGCTCGGGAACTACATATGCAATTGGTTTCCAAGACACTGCGACAATCAATATCGTCCTCTATGCGCAATGGACGCCAATCGCTTACTCCGTGACTTATGCACTTAACGGCGGATCCGGAACTACCCCAACTCAAAGCGCCGTGAACTACCAACAACAGTTCACACTTGCCTCGATTTCGGGGATTACTCGCACTGGATACACATTTGCCGGCTGGTCTGATTCCACGACTACATATTTAGCGGGAGCCATCTACACAGCTGGCCTTTCAAATATTGTTCTGACAGCGCAATGGACAGTTAATAAATATCTCGTAACCTACGATCCCAACGGCGCAACAGGTCGCGCAACTGACACCTCGACGCTTTACACATATGGAACTCCGGCTTTGACTCTGACAACTGTGGGCACCATGGTGAAGACCGGATACAGCTTCGCGGGTTGGTCGACAACAAATAATGGTTCAGTAATTTCTGGAACTTATACCCCAACTGGTCCAATTACTTTGTATGCGATTTGGAGCGCCAATAATTACACGATCGTATTCAGCAGCAATTACGGCACCCCTTCAACTTCAAATGAAACGATTACCGCCGGTACTCCAAAAGCGCTCAATGCCAATGCCTTTACTCGCAGCGGATTTACATTCTCTAACTGGTCGGTGGATACATCGGGTGTTGGAACAACTTATACCGATAGCCAAGTCGTAACTCTCTTTGGCAATTTGAATTTATATGCACAGTGGACAATTGCAAAGCCAGATACACCAACCCTTTCTGCAGTTACCGCAGGCAACGAGAGCGCGACAGTAACTGTTTCAGCCGCAGGCACCGGGGGAGCGCCAACTTCATACATTGTGACTGCTCAGCCTGGAGGTGCAACGTGTTCCATCACTGCGCCTGCAACTTCCTGCTCAATCGCAGGACTTACCAATGGAACGGCATATACATTTAAAGCGGTTGCCATCAACTCATCTGGAACATCTGGATCTTCGGTTTCTTCTAGCGCCGTAACACCACGACCATTCACTGTCTCCTACAACCCGGGCGTCGGTGCAACCTCTGATACCTCCACGGATTATTACTCTGTCGGAGATCCGCTCACTTTGCCAGGGGCTACTAAAGCGGGATACACATTTGCTGGATGGTTCACTGCATCATCAGGTGGATCATTGATTGGACCTTCCGGTGCTGCATATTCACCAACAGATTCGATTACTTTGTATGCGCAGTGGACTGGAATTGCCTACACAATTACCTATAACGCCAATGGCGCAGATACCGGCACTGCTCCTGCCTCAGGTACATATGTAAATGGTGGAAGTGCATATTTAATTGCCAGCAACACTGGAACTTTGGTGCGCGCGGGTTACACCTTTGTTGGATGGAATACCGCCAGCTCGGGTCTCGGTACAAATTATGCAGCTTCTGCTTCATATTCCACGGGAGCTTCGCTTTCACTATATGCCAAGTGGAGCGCTGCACCTCTCTCACTGACCTATGTGGCAAACGGTGGCACTGGAACTCTCCCGAATGTTGCAACTAAATATGTTGGAGATTCATTTACCGTTGTTGCAAGCAATGTATTGACTAAGACTGGATCAAACTTTGCTGGCTGGATTGATGGTCGCAACACATATACCGGTGGTGCGGTTTACACAATGGGAACTCGCAGCGAAACTCTCACCGCTGTCTGGGTAGGAATTATCAATACCGTTACATACGATTTAAATTTCACTGGCGCACCTGCCAACCCTACTGAAGCAAACCGCGCAGTTAATGACACCTTTACGGTAGCTGCTGGCGGTACTCGTACCGGATATAACTTTGCTGGTTGGAACGATGGAAGCAACACGTATCAAGCAGGTGCGACTTACACTGTCGGAAGCTCAAATATTCTCCTTACTGCACAATGGACTATCAAGAGTTTCACCATTACTTATGACACATCCACTGCATCTGGCGGCGCCGTTACTCGCGCATCTGACACATTTGCATATGGCAGCCAGCCAATCTCATTGCCACAACTCGGAACAATTATTAAGCCGGGCTATAGCTTTGCTGGTTGGGCCACATCTCAAGGTGGCTCACCGATTATTGGTGCATTCACTCCATCAGCAAGTACGACTTTGTACGTTGTGTGGACAGCAAATACCTACACAATTACTTACGATGGTAACTCGGGAAGCGCGCCAGATACCGAAACAGTTCTCTACACATCTGGCACTGGTGGAATAACACTTCAGCCACAAGGCACCATGACGCGTTTTGGTTACACCTTCGGCGGCTGGTCCACAACAGCAAATGGATCTTCTCCAGTATCAAATGGTTTTGCTCCAACTATCGATTCGACACTGTATGCAATCTGGAACATCATCACCTCAAACGTTACTTATTACATCGGCTCTGGTGGCGGGTCACAGACTGCAACGCTTCCAGCCATTCGCTCACTCGGATATAACTCAAAATTTACAGTAGATACTTTTACTTCAACTGATACTGGATTCGCATTCGCTGGTTGGAACGACGGCAACACAACATATGGACCAGGATCGACTTATCGCATGGGCGCGTCATCGATCTCACTGACTGCGCAATGGATCGCGATCTTTACTGTTCACTACACGCTCAATGGCGGAACGCCTGCCATCAACGATTCTCTGAAATCTGATGGATCCCAAATCAACTTGGCACCGGCACCAACTAAGTATGGGTATGACTTCCAAGGATGGTTGGATCAACTTGATCCGGCACAACCAACTTTGGCTGCAAATTCTGCTTATACAGTTGGAATAACTCACTACTTGCTTTCCGCAGTATGGAGCGCGAAGACAATCCATCTCACATTCGACACTGGAACTACCACTTCAATCACCACTTCATATGGTTCGACAATCACCATGCCGGTAGCTCCGACAAAAGCGGGATATCTCTTTAAGAATTGGAGCGGCGGCGGTTCCACTTATGGTGCAGGCGCATCTGTATTAATCGGCGCGAATGATATTGCCTTTACTGCGCAATGGACTCCCGTGAAGTACTTCATTTACTTCGATCTCAATTTGGGTCGAAGCGATACTTTGATCGTTGATATTGATCCAATCTTTGGCGAGACAATTACTTTGACATCAGTTGCTCCAATTCGTGCTGGATACACATTCCTTGGCTGGAGCGATGGCGTCACTACACCTCCGAATGGTCAGACTTATTGGATGCCTGGAAATATTTATACCCAACCTGCTGGCAACGTGACGCTAACTGCGCAATTCTCGCCAAATTCATATTCGGTGACATATCTTCTCAATGGAGCGCCCGGCAGTGCCCCAACGCAGAGTGCAGTTTTAACTGGCGGAACATTTGCACTTGCATCCGCACCAACGTGGACAAATTACAGTTTCGTTGGCTGGTCCGATGGAACAAATACCTTGGCTGCAGGATCTACTTACACAGTTGTGGCAGATACGGTCACTCTCACTGCGCAATGGGTCTCAACTCTCTTTACGGCTAGCTATTCACTTAATGGCGGAACCGGAACAATTCCAGCAACAGTGAATTTAAATACTGGAGAAACTTTCACAGTTGCTGCTTATTCTGGATTTAGCAAAGCCGGATATGACTTCGCAGGTTGGTCAGATGGCTCAAATGTGCGAACAAATCCATATGTCATCACTATGGGCACCACAAATATCGCTCTCACTGCGCAATGGACACTTCAAGTTCCGGGCAAGCCAGGAAACCCAATAATCACTCCAGGAAATGGCAGCGCTTCAATCCAAGTAGTAGCGCCATCTACCGGTGGAACTCCAACATCGTATGTCGTTACTGCATCCCCAGGTGGCGCGACTTGCACCGTTGTTTCACCAGCAACTTCTTGTGTTATTTCACCGCTCACTAATGGAACGCAATATTCCTTTACTGTTCAAGCTAT
>CAIXHZ010000047.1 GCA_903919375.1 uncultured Actinomycetes bacterium
ATGGTCTTCCTAAAGTGCCCGGGCTCACTGACGCGATCCGCAAGCCATTTCAAGCAGCCGGCATTAAGCATCGCTGGCTAGCCACTCATGGCAACCATGACGCTCTTCTTCAAGGGACGGTTCCAGCCAATGAAGAATTGCGAGCCTTTGCTGTTGGTGGCCAGCGGTTAGCTGCACTGGCTCCAGATACCAATCTCGGGGAAATGTTTAGCAAATTTACGATGGTTGGTCCCACGAGCTATCCAGAAGTACATGGGGCGAGCTATACCAACCTCACTCCCGATTCAACTCGCAATTTCAATTCGGTAGAGAACTGGGCGCAGCTCCACACCTCATGTGGGCACGATCATGGTTTGGATCAGCTCAATCTCACCAATACAAGTAAATATTGGTACCGAGATATTGATGGCGTTCGTCTCGTCTCCATGGATACCGTCAATATCCATGGCGGCTGGCAGGGATCAATTGATGAGACTCAATTCGAATGGATCAAGGCTCTGCTCTGCGATCAGACTCCACGCTATTACATCTTCCTCTCTCATCACCCCGCATCGACACTTTTCAATCTCTATGCGCCAGAAGGAGCTGAACGACGGATCGGTGAAGATGAATTAGTGGCCGAACTGCTCAAAGATGAACGAGTGATCTTGTGGTTAGCGGGGCATAACCATGAACATAAGATTGAAAAAGTCGAAAGTTCTGGCGCTCGAGGTTTTTGGCATATCCAAACTGCTTCAAATATCGATTGGCCACAACAAGGCCGGGTTGTGGAGATATTGGAAGAAGGCTCACGCATCGCAATCGCAACAACTGTCTTCGATCATCAAGGCAATATTCGGGACGACTATGCCCAAATGAACTTAGCTGACCCGATAGAGATTGCGGGTCTTTCACGCGCACTCGCTGCTAATGATTGGCAGCGGCGAAGTGGCGAATTTGATCTGACATTAATGGCTGGAACTACAGAAGACCGGAATCGAATTCTCTGGCTTTAACTAACCTAGATTCCAAGTAGTGACTGGGTGAAATCATTGCCAAATTTGCCTTGTGGATCGATTCGCTTGGCATAAGCCATAAAATCCGCAAATTTTGGCAGCACCTTATTTAGATGCTCGCTGCCCACATTAAAGAGTTTGCCGAAATGTGGCCGGAAGCTAAAAGGCGCAAGCGCTTCTTCGATAAGTGCGACAAGCGATGGAACTTCTGGATCGTTCTGCCAGGTGCAATGAAATGCGATCGACGTGCGCCCGTATGCGGGGCTGAGCCAAATATCATCGGCAGCAATCGCTCGAATTTCAGTGACCATTAATTTGTGTCGGAATCTATGTGAAATCGCCTTGATGGCGGCGAAGGCAGCTGGTGCATCCTTTACATCGACAAAGAATTCACTCTGCAATTCATTCCCAGCACTCGGTGTTGCATCAATGCGAAAGTGCGGGAGTCGAAGATACCAAGGACCGGGAACGCCTAGCTGTTCGGTGCAAGCTGTGGGATCCATGCCAAAGATGGGATGAGCTTTTGCAGATCGAGCGGCAATTCCCATATACGAGTCAGTCGGAGAGGTGAGAGATTTGACCCAAAGATCACCGCACTCATCATCGCCCCAGATGGTGAAGTAACTGACGCTGTAGGCGCTTGAAATTATCTCTTCAAGCTTTTCCGAAAAGAGGAGATGAGGGAATTCCCCATAAACTTTTTGAACAATTTCAAAAGTCGGAACGATTTCTAAATTAAATGAGATTGTAATACCAACGACCCCAAGCCCGACAAGCGCGCTCTGGAATTCTGGATCATCGCTTCGAGTGAGAGTGCGAACCAAGCCATCAGGCCCCATGAGAGTGAAAGATTTAACGCAGGTATGGAGCGCACCATTACTAATTCCGGATCCATGGGTTCCAGTCGCTATCGCACCGGCAATGGAGATATGTGGAAGGGAAGCCAAGTTATGGATAGCCCAGCCGCGCGAATGGAGGTACTCAGAGATTTGGGCGAAGTTGAGGCCAGCTCCGACAGTTGCGGTACGAGTGGATTCATCAATAGTGAGCGAATCGGGCATGTGATCAAGTATCACCGATACATATTTAGTGTCGGCAATCGTGTTAAAACAATGAGCCGATCCACGAACACGAACGAAATCATTGCCCTGAACTATCTCAGCCAGTTCCTCAATTGATCGCGGATGCAGAGTCGCTTGATCGTGGAAGGTGATGTTGCCGGCCCAGTTATGCATATGTGAATTTTACGCGTCTACCGAAGACATATCTGGGTATCGATCGCCGCGCGCAACACCTGCTGGGGCAGCGTCATTGAGTGTAGATAGCTCATCAGTAGTGAGTTGAATATCAGCCGCCGCTGCATTCTCTTCTAATCGCGAGATCTTGCGGGTACCTGGGATAGGAACGTTATGGGGATTCATCGCCATGACCCAAGCAAGTGCAATCTGTGCTGGCGTTACGTCTTTGCCTTTCGCGACTTCTTTAATCTTTTCAACGATGGCAAAGTTGGCATCAAAGTTTTCATCGTTCCATCGTGGATAGGTGCGACGTCGATCGCTCTCATCAAGCTCCTTTGTGGAAGAGAATGCACCAGTGAGGAAGCCACGACCGAGTGGCGAGTATGGAACAAAACCTATTCCGAGTTCGGCAGCAACAGCAAAGACGCCATTGACTTCAGGGTCGCGGCTCCAGAGTGAATATTCCGACTGTATTGCGGTGATGGGGTGAACTGAATGTGCTTTGCGGATTGTAGGAGCGAGTGCTTCTGAGATCCCGAGGTACTTCACTTTGCCAGCTTCAACTAGCTCTTTAAGAGCGCCCCACGTCTCGTCGATGGGAACTGAACGATCTACGCGGTGCTGGTAGTAGAGATCGATATGGTCGACACCTAGGCGCGCAAGCGATGCATCACACGCAGCGCGGACATATTCCGGCCTTCCATTAATGCCAACCCAAGAGCCATCGGCATTTCGTTCATTTCCAAATTTGGTGGCGAGAGTTACTTCATCGCGGCGACCAGCAATTGCTTTTCCTACGAGCGTTTCATTAGTGAAAGGTCCATACATATCAGCGGTATCAATGAATGTGACACCGATTTCTAGTGCCCGATGAATAACTTCAATGGATTCAGCGTCATTGTGAGGCCCGTAGAAATCACTCATACCCATACAACCAAGGCCGATCGCACTTACTTCTAGAGCACCGAGTTTTCTAGTCTTCATAGTTATTCTCCTGGTTCATTGATGCGGCGACGATTTGGCCATTTAGTAACTGGGTAATCCAAGTGGGCAAGAAAATCTTTGATAACCGGAACAACTAGTTCAGGTTTCTCTTTCACAGCAAAGTGTGAAGCTCCTGGAATGATTGCCAGGCGGCCATCGGGGAGAGATTCGTAGAGCGAAGCGGTGTGTTCCATGGAGAATGGTTCGTCATCGCCGTTGAGCACAAGCACGGGGCAAGCAATTGTGGCTAGCTCTCGTGTAGTCATAGTCGGCTCTGAAGCCCAGACTTCGTAGGCTTTTCGAAGAATCTTCTCTTGCATATGCGCTGGATCCGGCGAAGTCTTGGCGAAGCGAGCTGCATCTTCTTCCGAGATAGTGATCTCTTGGTTCTCTTCTTCATTGATGATCAAGCCACAATCGTGGTGATAATTAGTACCGATGGCGACGATCGACTTAACAAGATCCGGGCGCTTAATAGCAACCATCAAGGCGATAATTCCGCCATCACTCCAGCCCACGAGATGCGCTGGACACTTAACAACATCCTCGAGATATGCGATTGCTTCATCGGTCTGGAAATCAAAGTGGTAAAAACCCTCACGTGACCCGGTCCGCCCATGTGCAGTGCGGTCATAGGCATAGGTCTTATGCGTGGATTTCACTGCCGGAAGAATTGCTTTGCTCCATGAATCAGTAGAACTCAATCCACCGTGAAGGAGAAGTACTGGTGCATCAGCCTTATCGAAGAGCGGTTTGCGCCACTGCGCAGACCAGATCTGGTGGCCACGAAGATCGATATAACCTGATTTCATGTTGCACCCAATCTAAATGATTACATCGAATCCATAATGTGGCGGTTGCCGCGATCAAAGGTGAAGTAATTCCAGAACCAATCGGCGATGGTGCCGATGCGGTTACGTCCACCCATGAGGTAGAAGAGGTGCAAGAAGAGCCAGGTAAACCAGGCAAAGAATCCCGAGTACTTAATTTTGCGGACTTCTACAATTGCCTTGTGGCGACCAATGGTGGCCATAGAGCCCTTGTCCTTGTACTTAAATTCTTTGAGCGCTTCACCCTTAATGGTGCGCAAAATCTGCGCCGCAACAAAGCGACCTTGCTGCATCGCCACAGGTGCAACCATCGGCAAGAAGCGACCATCAGCTGACTTTGCGCCAGAGATGTCGCCTACGCCCCAGATGCCGGGGTAGTTCTTTGCCTGCAAAGTTTGTTCTACATCGAGGCGAGTGCGATCGATGGGAAGGGAGAGTGCCTCAAGCGCCGGGTTACCTTTAACGCCAGCAGCCCAAATGGTTACTTCAGAGGCGATAGATTCACCGGATTTGAGATCAATCTTGCGCCATTCAACTTCCTTAACAGCAGTATTAACCATTACCTCAACGCCAAGCTTCTCTAACGTCTTCTTTACCTTTTCAGAAAGGCTAGGGGAGAACATAGGGAGTAGACGTGGGCCAGCTTCGACTAAGCGAATGTGGATGTGCTTTGCTGCATGAGCCATATCGTTCATCAGGGGACCGCGAACGAGTTCGGCGAGTGCGCCAGCCATTTCGACACCGGTCGGACCTCCTCCGATTACGGAGATAGAGAACTTGGTGTCATCTTCAAAACGGCAGAGATCTTCAAAGCGGCGCATGACTTCGGCGCGAATTGCCAGCGCCTCTTGGATCGACTTCATTCCAAGTGCAAATTCTTCAACGCCAGGAGTTCCAAAGTCGGCGGTCACAGAACCCATCGCGACAACTAAGTGATCAAAGGGAAGGACTTCAGAGCTATCTAGCTTGACGGTCTTGTTCTTGTGATCAATTGAGATGGGAGTACCCATGCGGAATTTTCCTGCGCTCTTCTGCAACGCGCCACGGATGGGGTAAGCCACGTGATCGGCAGCAAGGCCGGCAGTCGATACCTGATAGAGAAGTGGAAGGAAGGTCTGGTAATTGTGACGATCAACAACGGTGACATCGACATCCCGGCCTAGAGCCTTTGCTGCAGCCATTCCACCAAAACCGCCACCAAGAATGACAACCTTTGTCTTCGCCATCAAAATCCTCTTCTCGTCCTAGAGCTACTTAACGCCTCGCATGAGACCAATTTATCTACTCTTACTCACGCATATTTCCTGCTCGTGAAGGCCTTAAGTCTAACGGGTGAAAAGTGGTTGGATATCCCCATGCATGAGTTCACCCCTGAGGTCGAAGCGCTCGCCCAAGAAGTCTTGGAATACAGTCTGATGCGCTTGAAAACAGATCCACCGCTTGATGGTCCAAAGACCCCTGAAGAACTCTTTGAACTCGCTGGAAATACCATCACACCAGCTGGCCTCGGCGGTCATGACGCATTCGCACTTTTTAAGGATGTCCTTGCGCTGGCTTGTATCTCAACAGACCATCCTCGCTATCTCGCTTTCATTCCTTCTGCGCCGAGCGAATATGCCAACCTCTTCGATCTCGTCGTTGGTGCATCTGCGTTGTACGGGGGATCGTGGCTCGAAGGCGCGGGCGCAGTCTTCGCGGAAAATCAGGCACTTCGCTGGATCTCTGATTTAGCCGGACTTCCGCAATCGGCCGGGGGCGTCTTTGTTCAAGGTGGCACAAATGGAAATCTCTCTGCGCTAGTTGCGGCTCGTTATCACGCTCGAAAGAAGTATCCCGAGGTAACTCGTTGGGTCGTTGCAGCAAGCGCCGAAGCACATTCCTCAATCGCATCAGCCGCTGCGATTATGGATATTGAATTACTGTTGATTGAAGCCGGCGCAGATGAAGCCCTTCACGGAGAGATGAGTGCGAGTGCAATCGATGCATATCACGCGTCCCATCCCGGCCATCGCATCTTTGCGATCGTTGCCACTGCTGGCACTACAAATCTGGGAATCATTGATCATTTGGATGAGATCGGTGCGATCGCCAAAGCGCGCGATATCTGGTTCCACGTTGATGGTGCATATGGATTGGCAGCGCTCTGCGCTCCGAGTGTTCGCCCACTGTTCAACGGCATCGAGCTCGCCGATTCATTAATTGTCGATCCACATAAATGGCTCTTTGCACCATTTGATGCCTGCGCGCTGATCTATCGCAATCCCGAATTGGCAAAAGCGGCGCATACCCAGAAAGCCTCTTATCTCGATACCTTGGAAGATGAGAATGAATGGAATCCATCGGATTACGCCATTCATTTAACTCGTCGCGCTCGCGGATTGCCGTTCTGGTTCTCACTCGCTGCTCATGGCACCAACGAATATTCAGCAGCGATGGAGGAGACACTCGCCGTTGCCAAAAAGACCGCTGAGATTATTCGAACTCATCCTCATCTCACACTTCTTCGCGATCCCAAGTTATCTGTCGTAGCTTTTACTCGCAACGGTTGGACGATGGCTGACTACACCCGATGGTCGGATCAATTATTGGCAGATCAAATAGGCTTCGTCACACCTTCGTCTCACCACGGCCAGCCGATTTTGCGATTTGCGATTGTGAATCCGTGGACCAAGATCGAAGATATTCAAGCAATTCTCGCCACGCTTTAATTGCGAAATCCCCGATAAATGTCGGCGCTCTCTTCTATGATGCGGTTATGGAAAACGAAGCTTTAGTCGCCGGCACCGAGGTCACCACCTTGACCGAGCTAGAGGTACGGATCCTGGACTTTGAGCGCCAATGGTGGCGCTATGCCGGAGCTAAAGAGAGCGCTATTAAAGAGCTCTTCGATATGCGCCCACCGGCCTACTACCAACTCCTCAACAACTTGATCGACCGCGAGGATGCCCTTATGGCCTCTCCCATGCTGGTCAAGCGCCTTCGCCGTCTGCGTGAAGCCCGCACCAACGCCCGCACCGCCTAGATTCTTAGCCCTACCCAAAAGATGTCCCCGGCTCGGAATCAAGGTCTCCGTAGGGACATTCATCTTTTTCATGTCCCCAGGAGAGCCTTGAGGAGAGCCGGCCAGAACATCTTTTGACGGCGGCGAGCCCCTGCTCTAGATTTGGCGTTAGCACTCACGGGGTCCGAGTGATAACCCAGGGACTCCACCTAGTAAGCACGATTAATTAGAGGAGTTATTCAACAATGGCAAAGATGATTGCTTTTAACGAAGAGGCCCGTCGTGGACTCGAGCGTGGAATGAACGCACTTGCTGATGCAGTGAAGGTAACCCTTGGGCCTCGCGGACGTAACGTTGTCCTCGAGAAGAAGTGGGGCGCCCCCACAATCACCAACGACGGTGTATCCATCGCCAAGGAGATCGATCTTGATGATCCATGGGAAAAAATTGGTGCAGACCTCGTTAAGGAAGTAGCAAAGAAGACTGATGATGTTGCCGGCGACGGAACAACCACAGCAACTGTTTTAGCTCAAGCACTCGTTCGCGAAGGTCTTCGCAATGTTGCTGCCGGCTCAAACCCTATGGCACTCAAGCGCGGTATCGAGAAGGCAGTCGCTGCCATCTCCGACGAGCTCTCTGCCATGGCTAAGCAGGTCGATACCAAGGAGCAGATTGCAGCTACTGCTTCGATCTCTGCTGCTGACACAACTATTGGCGAGATGATCGCTGAAGCAATGGATAAGGTTGGTAAAGAAGGCGTCATTACCGTCGAAGAGAGCAACACTTTTGGACTCGAACTCGAGCTCACCGAAGGTATGCGCTTTGATAAGGGTTACATCTCGCCATACTTCACCACCGATAACGATCGCATGGAAGCAGTGCTTGAAGATGCTTACATCCTTCTTGCTAACTCCAAGATTGCAAATATCAAAGATCTCCTTCCTATTCTCGAGAAGGTTATGCAGTCAGGCAAGCCACTATTGATTCTTGCTGAAGATGTAGAAGGCGAAGCACTCGCTACCCTCGTTGTAAATAAGATCCGCGGAACATTTAAGTCAGTTGCCGTAAAGGCACCCGGCTTTGGCGATCGCCGCAAGGCAATGCTTCAAGATATCGCCATCCTCACCGGTGGAACAGTTATCTCAGAAGAAGTAGGCCTCAAGCTCGATCAGACTGGTATCGAACTTCTTGGACGCGCTCGCAAGGTCGTTGTCGCAAAAGAAGAGACCACCATTGTTGAAGGTGCTGGCGATGCCGATGCTATCAAGGCGCGCGTTAACCAGATCCGCGCAGAGATCGAAGCAAGCGATTCTGATTACGATCGCGAAAAGCTCGTTGAGCGTCTTGCCAAGCTTGCTGGTGGCGTTGCTGTCATCAAGGCTGGCGCAGCCACTGAAGTAGAACTCAAGGAGCGCAAGCACCGCATCGAAGATGCAGTGCGCAATGCTAAGGCTGCAGTTGAAGAAGGAATCGTCGCCGGTGGTGGCGTTGCACTTCTCCAAGCAGGCAAAGTTGCATTCGCAAAGCTCTCACTCACTGGCGAAGAAGCAGTGGGCGCGCGCATCGTAGAAATTGCCATCGAAGCACCACTCAAGCAGATCGCGATCAACGCTGGACTCGAAGGCGGAGTTGTTGTTGAAGCAGTTCGCAACCGTCCAGTCGGTGAAGGTCTCAATGCTGCAACAGGTGAGTACGTCGACATGATCAAGGCCGGAATTATTGATCCAGCAAAGGTAACTCGCTCTGCACTTCAAAATGCAGCATCGATTGCAGCGCTCTTCATCACCACTGAAGCTGTAATCGCTGATAAGCCAGAAGCTAAATCTGCTGCCCCACAAGGTGGCGGAGATATGGATTTCTAAGTAACTAGTAAGTTAAGTCTCAAATAAGCCTGAAAAGGCCCGCGCAATGAACTCAAATTCATTTCGCGGGCCTTTTGCTTTACTCTTAACTCATGAACGCAACCGATACATTTAAGGCAGAGGCCCAAGCGCGCGCTGCTGCAATTGAGGATGCCGTCAATTCTGATTTTGTTGGTGCACTTCTCGATATCACTTATGACACTTCTGTTGACTCTACGGATGAAGAAGTTCATGGTCGCATAGCTACATATCTCTTTGATGCTGCCCTTCCTGGCTATGGTGGCTGGCGCTGGGCCGTTACGGTTGCAAAAGTTGATGATCAATCAGAGACCACGGTCTGTGATGTAGTTCTTCTTCCCGGCTCAGATTCATTGCTCGCCCCCGAATGGGTTGCCTATAAGGATCGCGTTCTTCCTGGTGATCTCGGAGTGGGCGATATCTTGCCGACTTCCGCGGATGATGAACGACTCATCCCTGGCTTCAATGCCTTACCTGGCGATGAAGAGCTCGATGCTAATCAGCTCAACGAATTAGGACTTGGCCGCGCACGTGTGCTCTCTATTGTGGGACGCGATCTAGCGAGCAAGCGTTGGTATGAAGGCGATCGTGGACCTCATGCTCCGATTGCTCAGCAAGCACCTAAGCCATGCCACTCATGCGGGTTCTTCATTCCTATCGCTGGCTCATTGCGCTCAGCTTTTGGCGTTTGTGCCAACTTGCTCTCGCCTGAAGATGCCCGCGTAGTCTCAGTTGATCATGGCTGCGGCGCTCATTCTGAAGCAATGGTCATCACTGACTAGTCCTCGGTTTTATCAACTGGTCACGGGAATGTGATCTAGGTTAAACTTCCAGTCTTGCAGTTTGGAAAAGCTGTATTTAAGAAATAAAGGAGAACACCCACAATGCCAGTCGGTCGCGTAAAGTGGTTCAGCCTCGAAAAGGGATTTGGATTCGTCTCATCTGAAGAGGGCGAAGATGTCTACCTTGCTTCATCAGCACTTCCTGCCGGTGTCACAACCGTAAAGCCAGGAACAAAACTTGAGTACGGAATTATCGATGGCCGTAAAGGTCCACAAGCCCACTCTGTCCACATAATCGATGAGCCGGCATCAGTCGTTGCCAATACCCGCGCTAGCGCGGACGACTTGGCCACAATGATTGAAGACACCATCAAGATTTTAGATAAAGTCGGAAACGGCATTCGCCACAACCGATTCCCTTCTGG
>CAIXHZ010000048.1 GCA_903919375.1 uncultured Actinomycetes bacterium
AATATTGATTCTCCATGGTCCACTCGATCGATTGATCGCACCGATGATTACATCGAGCAAAGTCCGAGAACTCGTTGTTATTCCATTAGCTGCCACCATTTTCTGTCTGCCCATTATTGTGGCGCTCTCCGGCCAAATCTCACCTCAGTCCATTCCTGCAAATATCCTCGCCTCACTCGCGCTCGCGCCCATAACGATCATCGGATTTTTGGCAGCGCTCTTAGCATCGATCTCTTCGCCACTGACTCACCTACTTCTTCTGCCATTGGGTCTCATCTCGAGTTGGATTTCTTGGGTCGCAGATTTCTTCTCGCGCTTTCCAGTACTTACCGTGCCGCATAGTTACTGGGGAGCGGGGTTGATCCTGATGGTAGTGTTGCTACGAAAGTATTGGCGTCGCCTCATGGCCTTACTTATCCTTTTTCTCCTTGCCACCTCGTTTCTCAATAGTTCGTGGCCGGGTAGCGATTGGTTGATGGCGATCTGCGATGTTGGCCAGGGGGACGGCTTTGCTATTCACTTAGCGAAGGATCGGGCGATCGTGGTGGATAGTGGACCGGACCCCAAGCTCATGGATTCATGTCTCTCTCGACTAGGAGTGCGAGAGATTCCGCTCTTGATACTCACTCACTTTCACGCCGATCATGTCGGTGGGTTAAGTGGGATTATCCACGGTCGCCATATAGATTCTTATTGGATCTCGAGTGATCACCAACCAGCTCGTGAATATGCAACTTCAATGGCTGCGCTTTCACCGCTCATTGCGCGCGAAGTTTTCGCTGGTGAAAATTTCACGCTCTCATCCCAGTATGGCCCGGTGCAGATTGACGTGCTCTCACCGAACCCTTCATTAATTTCCAGAAATACTCACCAGAGTGGCAGCGATATCAATAACTCGAGTATCGCAGTGATTATCACGATTGATGGTCTACGCATCTTCGCAGCCGGCGATATCGAACCTGCAACCCAGGGTGAGATCCTCAGAGATTTCGGAATCAAACCAGTCGATATTCTTAAAGTGGCTCATCATGGCTCCTCGCATCAAGATCCTGAGTTGGAGCGGGCGCTGCGCCCTCGCATTGCACTGATCAGCGTGGGCGTAGGAAATCCGTATGGCCATCCGTCCCTGGCCACGATCGGGCGGCTCGGCCAACTGGGAGCGCGCACCTATCGCACCGATCTAGATGGCGCGATTTCACTCGCTCCTTCCCTTAGGATCAGGGCTCTTAAGAGAGATAGGTGGAAGATTTCGTGGGGTTGACCTTGATTCAAGGCGGGGAGTCGATCCTTGCTGATCGCGCGATCGCCGAGATCATCGCCGCCCATCCCCATCACACCGTGACCTCGCTCGGCGCAGACGAAATCGAACTCGGCGCTATTACCGATGCATTGGCACCATCGCTCTTCGGTGATGAGCGAATAATAATTATTAAAGAGATTCAGGATCTCGGCGCAGAAATGAGCGAGGAGATTGCTACTTATCTCGATGCGCAAGAAGAAGGCATCGAACTCGTCCTCTGGCATAAAGGGGGAGTGAAGGGCAAGGCGCTCGTCGATAAGATCAAAAAGTCTTCCCCACTCGTCATAACCTGTGATGTCATCAAGAAAGATTCCGATAAAAGCGATTTCGTAAAATCAGAGTTCGCTCGCCTAGATCGCAAAGTCACTCCTGGCGCAGTAACGGCGCTTATCGATTCCTTGGGAAGCGATCTGCGCGAACTCAGCGGCGCCATCTCCCAATTAGCCTCTGATGTTGCCCTCGGGAAAGTAATTGATGAGAGCGCAGTCGATCGATATCAACAAGGTCGGGTCGAGACGACCGGCTATGAAGTGGCAGATGCCGTGATGGAGGCAAAACGCAATGAGGCGCTGATTCTGCTGCGCCAAGCACTTGCCACTGGAACTGATCCAGTCTTAATAACCTCCGCTTTGGCCGCATCAGTTCGAACGCTGGCCAAAGTATCTGGCGCCGGCAGGGGAGTAAAGGCTTTCGATTTAGCATCCTCTTTAGCCTTACCACCCTGGCAGATCGATAAAGCTCGTCGCCAATTGGCGCATTGGAACCCAGGACTCCTCGCAAATGCCGTTATACATGTGGCTCAGGCTGATGCGGATATTAAAGGGGCTGCTGCTGACCCAATCCACGCATTGGAGCGGGCGATCATCGCCATGACTCTGCGCTGATCTGGCCACCCACCCTCTCAGCCTCAGATATTGGCGATTTAAGGCGCATCGGCGCGCAGGCAAGGCTTGGGGGCCAATTTGAGCCGTGGGTGTACGGCTGATAGCCTTCGACCCTTGCAGTAACTCGAGATGTACCCGTTTCCCGCTCTTCGCGCTCGCGAAGGCCTAAAGAGAGTAGTTCGCAGTGGCAAATATCAAGTCGCAGATCAAGCGTATTCGCACCAACGAGAAGGCTCAGGCTCGTAATAAGTCTGCACGCTCTTCTATCAAGACAGCGATCCGCCGTTTCCGCGATGCCGTTGCAGCTGGCGATCAGAAGACTATCGCCGATGAACTTCGTAACGCTTCACAGCAGCTCGATGTTGCAGTCACAAAGGGTGTTCTTCATCAGAACGCTGCTGCAAATAAGAAGTCTGCAATGGCAAAAGCTGCCAACAAAGTTTCCAAGTAATTCCGCGGAATCTTCTTCTTAAGGGTTTAGGCGCAGATGCCTGCCATTGAACTCGCCAAGGCCTCCAAGCCTGGAAATACTGACCCGGCGCAGATTCGTAACTTCTGCATCATTGCCCATATCGATCACGGCAAATCAACTCTGGCTGATCGCATGCTCGGAATTACTGAAGTCGTAGATCAGCGCAATATGCGCGCACAATATCTCGATCGCATGGATATCGAACGCGAACGCGGCATCACCATCAAATCTCAAGCAGTTCGCCTGCCATGGCGCTCGGGTATCGATGGCAAGGAATACACCTTGAATATGATCGATACGCCCGGCCACGTGGACTTCACTTACGAAGTCTCGCGCTCGCTGGCTGCCTGCGAAGGTGCAATCCTCTTGGTGGATTGTGCACAAGGAATTGAAGCGCAGACACTTGCCAATCTCTATTTAGCGATGGAGAACAACCTCACCATTATTCCGGTGCTTAACAAGATTGATCTACCTGCAGCGCAGCCAGAGAAGTTTGCACAAGAACTTGCAAAACTCATCGGCTGTGAGCCAGAGGATTGTTTGAAAGTTTCGGGTAAGACCGGTGCCGGCGTCGAAGAACTTCTCGATCAGATCGTCGCTCAAATTCCTGCGCCAGTGGGGGATCCCAACGCTCCTGCTCGAGCACTTATCTTTGACTCGGTCTATGACACCTATCGCGGTGTAGTTACTTACGTTCGCGTTAAAGATGGTCACCTCTCCACTAAAGATCAAATTCAAATGTTCTCTACCGGCGTTCGCCATGAAATGCTCGAAGTGGGAGTTATCTCGCCTGAGCCCGTTGTCTCTAAGGGCCTTGGCGTTGGTGAAGTAGGTTATGTAATTACTGGCGTTAAAGATGTTCGCCAATCTCGCGTCGGCGACACCATCACCACCTATCACAACCCAGCCACAGTGGCGCTCTCTGGATATAAAGATCCAAAGCCCATGGTCTTCTCTGGCCTCTTTCCAATCGATGGCGCGGATTATCCGCTCTTGCGTGAAGCGCTCGATAAGTTGCAGCTCAACGATGCGGCTTTAGTCTACGAACCTGAATCTTCTGCAGCGCTCGGCTTTGGTTTCCGATGCGGCTTTCTGGGCTTACTCCATATGGAAATTGTTCGAGAGCGGCTCGAGCGTGAAGCCGGACTCTCGCTCATCTCCACCGCTCCGAGCGTGGTCTATCGCGTTACCCGCGATGATGGCAAAGAGTTAATTGTTACTAATCCATCTGAATTTCCTGAAGGCAAAATTGAAGCGGTCTATGAACCTATTGTTCGCGCGACCGTTCTGGCACCCAGTGATTTCATTGGAACGATTATGGAACTCTGCCAAGAACGTCGCGGAACTTTGCTCGGAATGGATTATCTCTCCGAAGATCGGGTAGAAATTCGCTACACCTTGCCCCTCGCCGAAATCGTCTTCGATTTCTTTGATCAATTGAAATCTCGCACTAAAGGTTACGCCTCATTGGATTACGAACCAGTGGGCGAAGCTGAAGGTGACCTCGTCAAGGTAGACATTATGTTGCAGGGCGAGAAAGTTGATGCCTTTAGCCAAATCGTTCATAAAGATAAGGCCTATACCTACGGCGTGATGATGACCTCCAAGTTGCGTGAATTAATTCCACGTCAGCAATTTGAAGTACCTATCCAAGCTGCGATTGGATCGCGCATCATCGCTCGCGAAAGTATTCGAGCGATTCGCAAAGATGTTCTGGCCAAATGTTATGGCGGTGATATCTCCCGTAAGCGCAAACTCCTCGAAAAGCAGAAAGAGGGTAAGAAGCGCATGAAGATGGTAGGCCGCGTTGAAGTGCCACAAGAGGCATTTATCGCCGCTCTCACCACTGATACAGATGGAGATAAGAACAAGGAGAAGAAGTAGTCGTGGCCCCTTCGGTCGCAGATTCACTCTCGTTTTACCTGCACATTCCTTATTGCGTGAAGCGATGTGGGTACTGTGATTTCAATACCTATACGCCTGGCGAATTGAAGATTGGCTCGGGTGTGGCTGACGTTTCTGAAGGTTATATCGACCTCATGATCGCCGAAGTCGAACAAGCTCGCCTTGAATCGGATGCTACCTTCGTACCTACTATTTTCTTTGGGGGCGGTACGCCGACTTTGATGGCACCTGCCGATCTCGGCCGGGTCATCACTCGAATTGCAGAACTCTTTACCGTGGCGTCGGATTGTGAAATTACCATCGAGGCCAACCCCGATACTGTTTCGCTGGAATCCCTTGAGGCTCTTCGTGCGGCAGGTATCAATCGCATCTCCTTCGGAATGCAATCGGCGGTACCTCATGTCTTGGCCGCGCTCGATCGCACTCACAATCCTGATAACGTTTTAAAGGCAACCAATTGGGCGCGCCAAGCT
>CAIXHZ010000049.1 GCA_903919375.1 uncultured Actinomycetes bacterium
CTTTGACTCAATTTCGTAGGCCATGAGCCATTGCCTTTCTTTTATCTTAAATTTATAAATGAAGATTCCGGTCAATTCTCCAACTTGTGGGGCTCCGATATTGGGAGATTCTGAAACTTTGAGAACGTGCTTATCGAGTATCTTTTTTTCAGTTGGATGGAGTTTCTTTACTTGCTTGGAGAATCGTGGGGAGAGAAGGATTCTCATTATCCAAAAATATATTCTTCAGTCGCAGGCTCAGATTTAGCTAACAGGATCTCGCGAATCAGCGAAAAAGAGAGATCAGGGTTATCTTCTGCGATCAAAGCCATCTTGAAATAGAACTCAATCTGACGTGGAACGGACCGGTGGTCAACGACGGATCGACGTCTGGCCTCTGCGACCAGTTCCTCCGATAACTTCACATTGATTGCCATGTTCTACCTCCAGGTGACAGAGTAGCAGGCAAGGTTCCTTTAAGGAACCTTTAGGAACAGACCAGCGGCTTTTGCGCTGTTTATCCACGGCGCCATATGCCGTTACAATTCGCTGGCGCAAGAAAGTTAAGCGCAGTGGGGCCTATAGCTCAGTCGGTAGAGCAACGGACTTTTAATCCGTGGGTCGACAGTTCGAGCCTGTCTGGGCCCACCAAGATATATTCAAAAATCGGGAAGAAGCCACGGCTATTGACCCGTCCGACACCACTCTATAAATTCCAGTTATGGCTGTTGTGAAAGTACCCGTTTCTAGAACGATTATCGGCCATAAAGAAGTTCGACAAGCACTGCGCGATACTCAGACTTACTCATCTGATCTACAAGGTGATGCCGACGTTCGTGACTATCGACAACTGCCACTTGAGGTGGATCCACCACGCCATCATCTCTATCGCGCGGCGGTAACGCCGTATTTCGTTCGGCCAACGGTTGAGAAGCACATTCCTGAATTTGAAGCCATAGCGGATGGGCTCATTGGTGATTTCGTTGCGCAAGCTTCTGGTGATGTAGTCAACGACTTAGCTCTACCTCTGGTCATGGCGAACTTGGGAGTTCTTTATAACCGGCCGCAAGATGTTGCCGAATGGGTTTCATGGGGCCCGGATGTGTGGACTGCCACTGGTGATAAGCGCGATGGCTCAGTACTGCATGCTTACCTAGATCGTATTTATGACGAAGCAATTGCGGGAAGCCAGCAAGATATTTGGAACGAATTAGTGAGGCTAGAAATCGATGGCCAACAAATATCGCCCATTGAATTTCGAGGCATAGCTGGAGTGATGTTGGCTGGCGGCCGTGACACGGTTGTGAAATTGCTGACCGGAATTTTTTGGCATCTCACCAATAACCCAGAAGATCGCCGCGCCTTGCAAGACGATCCGGGCCTAATTGACGGAGCGCTCTCTGAATTCTTGCGCTTCTTCACGCCGCTACCTGAGATGGCGCGAACCACCACTCCAGAAAGCACCACCACAGATTTACCAGCCGATCGATATGTAAGCATCAGCTTTCTATCTGGCAACTTCGACGAATCAGTCTTCGACAATCCCTATGTGATCGATATTCGGCGGGAGCGAAATCCACATCTTAGTTTTGGATTTGGACCCCACACTTGCCTGGGAAATCACGTTGCTGAAATTGAGGCTAAGGTCTTTCTCCAATGCTTGCTGACCAATGAATTCTCGTGGTCAATATCAGATCAATCGCGAATTGATTTTTATGAGGGCGCAATGATGAACGTCCCGAGAGAGTTTCACTCTCTATGTATCTAATTAGCAACCGCAAGTAGAATCACTAAATGACCGACGACTTCTTGATCGAGATTCGCGTCCGGCCCAATGCCTCACGAAATAAAGTGGGTGGGGTGGTTGGAGATCCGGCGCGGCTGATCGTCGCAGTTCAGGCCCCAGCTGTGGATGGCAAGGCTAATGCCGCCGTCATTAAAGAGTTAGCCAAAGCCTTCGATCTGCGACCTAGGGACTTCACTATCGTCTTTGGTGAGTTAGCCCGCGACAAGCGCCTGGTTATTCAGGGCGATTCCGAGCAACTTCAAGCGAGATACACCGAACTAAAAGGTTCGCTTTATTGACCAAAATGACCGCATAAATCGGAAGCTTCAGTGCGGTTAAGGGGGCATGAGTAATAAATTCCGCGCCCTTTTAGCGCTCGTCGTCACAGTTGCTATCAGTCTTAATTCCACATTGGCCCAGGCAGATGTAACTCCAACTTCCACGCCCTCAAGTACTCCAACGATCGCCGTCTTAGATACGGCTATTGATGACTCGCTCCCCATCTTCGCACCCGCTTCGCGAGCAACGCCAACAATTTCCACGACCCGATCTTTAAGTTCTGGAACTTCGAGCGTGAAGAGTGCTTTTAC
>CAIXHZ010000050.1 GCA_903919375.1 uncultured Actinomycetes bacterium
CAAGGCGGATGCTCTACCACTGAGCTAGGGAGGCGGACTTTCGACTGCCGGATTCTGCAGGGCTAATTATGGCATGAGTAAAAGGGTGCTTTTCCCACCCTCAAAAACGAGTATCTTCAGGCCATGCGCCTAGGGGTTCTCGATGTTGGTTCCAACACCATCCATTTACAAGTGGTCGATACCCACCCAGGTGCCCGCCCCAGCCCGACCTTCAACTACAAAGAAGAGCTGCGCTTAACCGATCATCTTGATTCAGAGAATCGTATCAACCACGAAGGAATCGAAACTCTTCGCAGAGTTATCCAAAGCGCTACCTCACAGGCAAAGGCGGTTGGGGTCGAGGAACTTCTCCCCTTCGCAACTTCTGCTCTCCGGGAGGCTGCAAATGGTCCGGAGATTATTGCTGGCATCAATAAAGATTTTGATATAGATCTTCAGGTGCTCAGTGGCGAAGAAGAAGCAAAGATTACTTTTCTTGCCGCCCGTCGTTGGTTTGGATGGTCAGCTGGGCGTTTGCTCGTTGTCGACATCGGGGGCGGCTCGCTGGAAATCGCATCTGGTATCGATGAGGCTCCAGAAGTCGCAGTATCACTTCCCTTGGGAGCTGCACGCCTAACAAAGAGCCACTTAGTTGGAGATCCATACACCGAAAAAAGTGTACGAGCGCTACGCGAACATATTGAATCTCAATTGGAGTCAGTGCTACCAGCTCTCGTGCATCACCAGGAGAATGATCGCGCGATTGCTACCAGCAAAACGCTTCGTACATTGGCTCGGCTCAGTGGCGATTGGTATGGCGGAAATGGCAAGACGATTAAGGCAGATGTAATTCGCAAAATAGCAACCAAATTAACATCAATGGATTTCAATGAGCGAAGTGACTTGCCTGGCGTATCGGCTAACCGAGCACGACAGATCGTTGCTGGTGCCTTTGTCACAGAATCTGTGATGCGCAATCTCGATCTCGACACCCTAGAGATTTGTCCGTGGGCGCTACGTGAAGGCGTTGTCTTAAAGTTTATGGATTGGTCGAAGCAGTAAGCGGAGCAGCAATAAAGTCCACTTGTAGCGCCTTTTTCTTGCCAATATGAACTACCCACGCATCGCCCGGCATCAGTTTCGTCACGGTCGGAGCAGCTTTAGATTTCTTTAAGATCTTTTCGAGCATCTTTGGCAAGACTGGATTATGACTGCAGGCCAAAATCGGTAGCCGAAGATCAAGCACACTGTCTTTGAGAATTTTGGCGTAATCCAAAGCCTTCTCTTTATTCTTCTTATAGGTGTATTCGCTAATCTGACTGGTGATAATTGGCTCGATCTTAAGAATTCTGGTCATCTGTTCTACCGTGTCATAACAACGCACCGCATCAGAAGTATGAATCTCATGGATTCCAAAGACTTGATAGATCGAGAACATGCGAGCCGCTTGGAGTTGGCCAAAATTATCGAGCGGACGATCCTCATCGCCGCCTTGCCACTCTTCCCGGGCAAGAGCCTTTGCATGGCGAAGAAAGATAAGCGGCGTAGAGTCAAAAGGAACGTCGATAAATTTAGTGAGAATTTCGCCATCGGTATCCTGCGTGACCGTTTCGATCGCTGCTTCGATGGGTAGCCATTGAAGTTGGTCCACTTCACTATTAGCGATAAAGACTGATTCAGCATCCTTTAACTGCGCAGCCCAATAACTCACTTGCTTCAACCCCTCAGGGGTAAAGTATTCAACGCTGCCAACAAAGGGACCAAAATGTGTATCAAAGCCGGTCTCTTCCAGTGTTTCGCGATAGGCACAATTAATTAATTCTTCACCAGTATCGAGTTTGCCTTTGGGTAGAGACCAATCGTCATATCGAGGGCGATGAACGAGAGCTACTTCAACTTCACCTTTATTTTTGCGCCAAATAACGGTTCCGGCCGCAAGGATGGCTGGCTTCATCCGCGAGCCCGATACCACTCGATAGCTTGAGTCTGGAAGTCCACCAAGATCTCGCCATTTTCACCACGAGTATGGCGCTTCCAAGAACCATCTCGCTCCATGCGCCAAGTCGCTGTGGTCGGATCGACATAACCATCTAGTGCGCGCAGAAGTAGACGTTTATGTTCGGTCTGAGTAATTCGAACCATCGCCTCTACGCGTCGGTCGAGATTGCGATGCATGAGATCGGCGCTACCAATCCACAGTTCATCATCGCCACCATTTGCGAAGTGGAAAATACGAGAATGCTCTAAGAAGCGTCCGAGCACAGAATAGGCAGTTATGTTTTCAGAAAGCCCTGGAATTCCAGCTCTTACTGCGCAAATACCACGAACAATGAGATCAATCTTCACGCCCATATTTGATGCGCGATAGAGCGCCTCGACAAACTCTTCATCCAAGATGGAGTTGAGCTTAAGGCGAATGTAAGCCGGCTTACCTGCTAAGTGATTATCAATTTCGCGATTGATGCGCTCCAACAGACCAGGTCGAATTGTTCGTGGCGCTACCAAAAGTCGCTGGAAGGATGTCTGAGGCGCAAAGCCAGATAGTTGATTAAAGAGCTTGTTGACATCATCGCCCAAAATGGGATCACCACTGAGGATTCCAAAGTCTTCATACATTCGAGCTGTCTTGGGGTTGTAGTTACCTGTTCCCATATGAACATACCGGCGGATCGAGCCCTGTTCTTCGCGCACAACGAGCGATAACTTGGCATGAGTTTTAAACCCAACTAAGCCATAGACCACGTGAACGCCAGCATCTTCGAGCTTTCTGGCCCATTTCACATTGGCCTGCTCATCAAATCGAGCACGAATTTCGATAACGGCCAGTACCTGTTTGCCATCCTCAGCCGCTTCGATCAGCGCTTGGACAATTGGGGAGTCACCAGAGGTGCGATAAAGAGTCTGTTTAATCGCCAAAACATGCGGATCTGAGGCTGCCGATTGTAGGAAGCGGACTACCGATGAAGTAAAGGATTCATACGGGTGGTGCAGAATCGACTCACGACGACGGATTGCTGCAAAGAAATCATCTGTTGAATCCGGGTCAACATCACGCAGATCCCATGCCACTTGATTTCTAAAAGGAGGGAATTTCAATTCCGGTCGATCAAGATCAGCGATTCGATTAAGTCCAGTGAGATCTAGCGGCTCGGGATATCGTGAAATATCTTCGGGCTTGATGCTGAGTTCATCCATCAGAGTTTTTAGTAAATCGGGATCGATATCAGTGTCGACTTCCAACCGCACTGGTGGGCCAAATTTGCGACGAAGGAGTTCTTGCTCCATTGATGCGAGTAAATCTTCAGACTCTTCCTCTTCGATTTCTAAATCAGCGTTACGGGTGAGCCGGAAAGTGTAAGAACTCAATACATCCATACCGGGAAAGAGTTCGTGCAAGTGGGCATTTATTACTTGTTCGATGGGAATAAATCGTTTGCTATCGGTAGATGCGCTCTCGACAAATCGCGGCAAATTTGAAGGGACTTTTACGCGCGCGAAGAGTTCTTCATCGGTCTCAGGATTCTTTACAACGACTGCCAAGTTGAGAGATAACCCGGAGATATACGGGAATGGATGAGAAGGATCTACGGCGAGAGGAGTGAGAACCGGAAAAATCTTTGAGAGAAAAATTTTATTAACAAAGGTGCGTTCTTCGTCGGCAAGATCCTTCCATCCGACAATTTGAATTCCGACATTCATTAATTCTGGAAAGATCACATCGCGGAAGGCTCGGCACTGCCGAGCAATCAACTCATCCGTCTTATTGGAAATTTCGGTCATTAATTCTTTAGGCGTATATCCGGCAGTGTTCTTCTTAGTCAGACCGTTCTCAAGTTTCTGCTTGAGGGTTGCAACACGAATCATGTAGAAGTCATCAAGATTGGAAGAGAAAATCGCGAGGAACCGGCAGCGCTCAAGTAGGGGAACGGTTGAATCCTCCGCCATCTCCAAAACGCGCTCATTGAAGGCGAGCCAGCTGAGCTCTCGATCGATAAGAGTCTCCCGAGGATTGCTCGCAAGCAAGGGGAATGCATGTGAGGCCATGGCTCAATTCTCCCCCGAAAGGGTGAACAAGAGGTAACCAGCGCACATCTCCCGTCTGAACCCCGCGTGATTGGGCGGCAAAGACCACCCTTCTGCTCACCCCAGAACCCTTCCGCCGTCAGGCAGGTGCGATCTACCATTGAGGCCCCTGTAATACGCGTACGAGTCGATGGCGAGGTCAGATGAAAAATCCCTTTGGGAATGACCTCGCCATTGATATTGGCACCGCCAATACCGTTATCTACAAAGCTCACCACGGAATTGTCCTCAATGAGCCGAGCGTTCTCTGCATCAATACTGATACCGGAAACGTCCTCTCTGTAGGCGTTGGAGCTCGCTCCATGATTGGCCGAACACCTGACAACATCGTCTCGATCCGTCCCCTGAAAGATGGTGTTGTCGCAGATTTCGAAACTGCCCAGAAAATGCTCCGCATTTTTATGGAAAAAGTTGGCATGAAGAAATTACTCAGTCGACCAACGGTTGTTATCGCCGTCCCGCCCGTTGTAACCTCGGTAGAACATCGCGCTATCAAAGATGCTGCATATGCTGCAGGAGCGCGCAAGGTGTACATCATGGAAGAACCAATGGCTGCGGCCATCGGCGCTGGACTTCCAGTGCAAGAGCCCATGGGATCTATGGTGGTCGATATTGGTGGCGGAACAACTGATGTTGCAGTTATTTCACTCGGCGGAATTGTTACTTCGCGATCGATTCGAGTAGGTGGAGACGCACTAGATGCTTCCATAGTTTCTTATATCAAGAATCAATATTCGCTTTTAATTGGCGATCGCACTGCCGAAGAATTAAAAATGTCGATTGGGTCGGCCTACAAAACTCCAGAAGATACTGATGCTCGAATCCGTGGCCGCGATCTTGTCACTGGTCTGCCCAAAGATTTAATGGTGAGTGCTAAGGAGATTCGCGCCGCAATTGAAGATCAAGTGGCCAAAGTCGTCAGCGCTATCAAAGCTACGCTGGATGAGACGCCACCTGATTTAGTCGCTGATCTCTCCCGAAACGGAATTATGTTGGCTGGTGGCGGCGCACTTCTCAAAGGCTTACCCGAACGCCTTCGCGCCGAGACTGGCATGCCGGTATCGGTTGCGCACGATCCGCTCCACGCAGTGGTCAATGGCGCTGGCAAGTGCGTGGAAAATCTCGATTTGCTCAAACGGATATTGATTCCAGAAGCAAAGAACCACGCTTAATTCCTGGGGATTAGTGGATTTGCTCGGCCCAATGAGTGGGAATCGCAAACTTAGCTTTCATGCCATCGCCCGAGGATTTTCCACGCACTCGTCGCCAAATCCACGGAAGTGCGAAGGTAACGAACCAGTAGAAGCCTTCATAGCGTTGGCGCAGCCAAGATTTGCGGGGCGCTGGCGGCAGCGGAATTCTCCAAGCAGAATCAAAGCCAATTCCTAAGCCCTCTTGTACCGCCTGCGACATCCGCCAATGTCCCTCGATATTGAGGTGCAGACGATCGGTCGCTAAAAATCTGCGATCTGCAAGCCACGGCGCTTGCTGGGCTTCCATCAGAATGGCACCGTATTCGGCGGCAACTGCCCGTACGTTCTTATTAAAGCCAGTGAATCGCTCTACCCAGAGATCAGCGGTTTTGCCTTTGCCATCAACGGATTCAATAACGGTAAAGAGCATGAGCGTCGCCCCAGTCTTAGAGAGATCTGCAACTGCTTGGCGATATTGTGCGAATGCAATTTCTGGTTGGTACTTCGGGCGAAGGACATCATTGGCTCCGCCATGAAAGGAGATCAACGTCTCTTTGCCGGTAATAAATGGAATGGCTGCGGGGATCTGCTCATCAATAACTTGGTGAAGAACTTTTCCGCGCACCGCCAAATTCATATATGTAAAATCTGGATTTAAAGTGGAGAGAGAATCCGCGACTCGATCAGCCCAGCCACGAAAATGTCCATCGAACTTCTCATCACACATGCCCTCAGTAAAAGAATCACCAAGGGCGATAAATCGTGTGAAAGAAGCCATGGTGATTACTGCGCTACAGCTGCGCGCTTCTCTGCAATCCAATACATCGTGATCGCAGTAGCAACGCTGGCGTTGAGGGATTCAACATCTGATTGCATCGGAATAGAGAGAATGAGGTCGCACTTTTCGCGTGCGAGGCGGGAGATGCCTTTACCTTCGCTACCAACAATAAGGTAGACAGATTCTTGGGCGAGTGTGAAACCAGGCAGGGATTGATCGCCTTCGGCATCTAGTCCGACAACGAAATAGCCAGCCTTTTTCGCATCTTCAATCGAGCGAACTAAATTAGTGACTTGCGCGATTGGGAGGCGAGCCGCTGCCCCTGCAGATGATTTCCAAGCAGATCCAGTCATAGCTGCGTTTCGGCGTTCTGGGATAACAACGCCGTCGGCGCCAAATGCTGCTGCCGAGCGAACGATTGCACCAAGGTTATGGGGATCGGTTACGCCATCGAGACCAATGATTAAGCCAGGACTCTTTGCGCCGGCAACGAGGGCATCGAAATCTTTGTAGCCGTAAGGCTTGATGACAAGTGCGATTCCTTGATGAGTAGTTGTACCTGTGACGCCATCGAGATGGCCACGGGTTACTTCTTTAATAACAAGATCCGCATTCTTAGCTAAGCGAATTGCTTCAGACATTCGCTCATCGATTTCAGCACGTTCGGCGATGAGGAGTTCTTTCGCCGAAGATGAATCCGCAGCTGCCATCTTGATGGAATTTTCCACAACGTAAATATTCATTCCGCCAGCATCGCCAGTACCGGCTTGCTCGAGCGGTGAAGTGTGGACCTGCAACCGTGATTCGCACCGAGC
>CAIXHZ010000051.1 GCA_903919375.1 uncultured Actinomycetes bacterium
GATCAGGTCTCTGACTGCGATGGTCTCATCGCGACCCGGACCAACGCCGACTGCGCTCATCGGCGCTTCGGAGATCTCCTCGAGATACTTCACATAAGCGCGAGCATTTGCCGGGAGCTCTTCCATGGTGCGGGCGCCAGAGATATTTTCATTCCAGCCAGGCAGGTATTCATAAATTGGCTTAGCATGATGGAAATCGGTCTGTGACGATGGCAGTTCTTCAACGCGTGTGCCATCAATGTCATAAGCAACACAGACTGGAATCTTCTCCCAGCCAGTTAAGACATCGAGTTTGGTTAAGAAGAAATCAGTCAGACCGTTAACGCGAACTGCGTAACGAGCAATCGGTGCGTCATACCAACCACAGCGACGGTTGCGACCCGTGGTCACACCAACTTCGCCGCCGATGGTGCGCAACTTCTCGCCATCTTCATCAAAGAGTTCGGTGGGAAATGGGCCAGAACCAACACGAGTTGTGTAGGCCTTAACAATTCCAATTACGCGAGTGATCTTTGTTGGTCCAATTCCCGAACCAGTCGATGCGCCACCAGCTGTTGGGTTGGAGGAGGTTACAAATGGATAGGTGCCGTGATCAACATCGAGCAAAGTGCCTTGTGATCCTTCAAGCAGAACGTTCTTATTTGCTTTAAGCGCCTTGTCGAGCAGAAGCGCGGTATCGCAGACATAAGGAGCCAAGATTTCTGCATATCCAAGATATTCATTGAGCACATCTTCAACTTCAATGCCTTTGCGGTTAAAGACCTTTATCAGGACTTGGTTCTTATCGCGCAGCGCGCCTTCAATCTTTTGACGCAAGATAGATGGATCAAAGAGATCTTGTACTCGAATACCCATGCGATTGATCTTGTCTGCATAGGCTGGTCCGATTCCGCGACCGGTCGTTCCGATCTTGGAGTTACCCAAGAAGCGCTCGGAGACCTTATCGATAGTGCGGTGATACGGAGTAATCAAATGCGCATTGGTAGAAATCTTTAACTTGGAGGTATCAATGCCTCGCTCGTTGAGTCCTGAAATCTCGGTTAACAAAACAGAGGGATCAATGACAACGCCATTTCCGATTACCGGAACGACATTGGGGCTCAAGATTCCGGATGGAAGTAGGTGGAGGGCATATTTCTGATCGCCAATTACGACGGTATGGCCAGCGTTATTTCCACCTTGGTAGCGAACAACGTAATCGACTCGATCGCCGAGGAGATCGGTTGCTTTACCTTTTCCTTCATCGCCCCATTGGGCGCCGAGCAAGACCAGTGCTGGCATTAGGCGTTGATCGACGTTCCGGTAGAGCGAAGATCTTCGCAAGCAACGCCGACGCGTGCAGCTAGGCCAGCTTCAGCTGCCTTACCCCAAGCGCGTGGGTCATATGCCTTCTTATTGCCAACTTCGCCATCAATCTTGAGTACGCCGTCATAGTTCTTCATGACGTGATCGACGATTGGGCGAGTAAATGCATATTGGGTATCGGTATCGATATTCATCTTTACGACGCCATAATCAAGCGCTTCGCGAATTTCTGAGAGCAGCGAACCGGAACCACCGTGGAAGACCAGATCCATTGGCTTTGATCCGGCAGCCATTCCGAGTTTTGTGGCAACTGCATCTTGCAGAGTCTTAAGAATTGCAGGTTGAAGAACAACATTGCCTGGCTTATAAACGCCATGAACGTTTCCGAATGTTGCGGCGACCATGTAACGACCACGCTCACCGTTGCCGAGTGTTTGGAGAGTAAGAAGTGCATCCTCTGGAGTGGAGTACAACTTGGCGTCGTGCTTTGCCTCGATGCCATCTTCTTCTCCGCCAACAACACCAATTTCAATTTCTAGAAGGGTCTTTGCTGCCTCTGACTTAGTGATGAGTTCGTCGGCGATTTTCATATTCTCTTGCATGGAGACTGCCGAGCCATCCCACATATGTGAGTTGAACAATGGTGCCTTGCCAGATTTGATGCGATCTGCGCCAAGTGCGAGAAGTGGACGCATGAAACCATCGAGTTTCTCGGCCGGGCAGTGATCGGTGTGGATTCCAATATTAACTTTGTAGTTCTTTGCCACGATGTGAGCGAACTCGGCGAGCGCGACTGCGCCATCGACCATGTTCTTTACTGTGGAGCCAGAGAGATATTCAGCCCCGCCCCAAGAGATTTGAATAATTCCATCTGAGCCGGCTTCAGCGAATCCGCGGATAGCTCCGATAAGTGTCTGTGATGAAGAGACGTTGATTGCGGGGTAGGCGAATGCACCAGCCTTAGCGCGGTCGAGCATCTCGGCATAAATTTCAGGGGTTGCGATTGGCATTTTAGAAATCTCCCAAATTGAGTCGGCGTAATACTCGCGCCGGTGCATCGTTGGGTCGGCTCGGAGGCTTACGGCTAATCCCACCATATTTTCGGCGTAATAGGAAAAGAACGCTCAGGTTTTACCCCGAACGTTCTTCTTTTCCCTGGGCTATTTGCGCTAACTGGCTCAGATTCTAAAAACCGAGATGGTTGAAGAATCGGTCCAGACCGATCAATCCAAAGTTGGAGTGAAAGACCCAGCCGGCAACCTTGCCGATTGCCCGGATGGTGGTGCTGACTAGATGAAGACGAGAGACGACTAAATAGAAAGTGGTGAACATTGGGAAGGCTCCTTTGCTGACCCTGCCGCGGGCTGCGTCAGGTGATAAAGGCAAAGTAGATTTCCAACCTGAGAACAATCGTTATCAAAGTTCCCTAGTGTGGAATTCACAGCGCTGGTAACCTCGAAATATGAGTGAAGCCCTCGACAACCTCGGACATGAAAATCGCACCTTCTCGCCTTCGCCAGAATTTGCAGCCCAAGCAAACTTTGGAGCCGATGAATATGAGGCGGCCAGTAAAGATCGGTTAACTTTTTGGGAGAGCAAAGCGAAAGAACTCGCTTGGGAAAAGCCATGGAGCAAAGTTCTTGAGTGGCAACCGCCATTTGCCAA
>CAIXHZ010000052.1 GCA_903919375.1 uncultured Actinomycetes bacterium
ACCATTATTGGCCCTACAAATATGGATTCTCGTGGAGGAGTACTCTCCTTCGCCCTTGATGGAATACACCCGCACGATGGTGGTCAAGTACTTGATCAATATGGAATTGCAGTTCGAACAGGTCATCATTGTGCATGGCCATTGATGCGTAAGTATGGAGTCTCGGGTACCACACGTGCTTCTTTCTATATCTATAACGATCTTGCAGATATTGATGCACTTGTTACAGGAATTGAAGCGACGAAGAAATATTTTAAGGTGAGCTAGTGGAACTCGACTCTCTTTATCAAGAAGTAATACTTGATCACTATAAACATCCCCTGCACAAGGGTTTATCTGCAGAGAAGACGGTCCAAGTTCATCATGTGAACCCAAGTTGCGGTGATGAGATAACCCTGAATCTGCTTTTAGAGGGCGACGTTGTAAGAGATGTGACATGGGATGGAGTTGGTTGCTCGATCTCCCAGGCAAGCTCTTCGATCATGAGCGACTTAGTTCATGGCAAGAGCGTGGATCACGCGCTCACTATTCTTGAATCGTTCTCAGAGCTCATGAGTAGCAAAGGCTCTATTACCGGTGATGAAGAGATTCTCGAGGATGGCGTCGCCCTGGCTGGAGTTTCCAAGTTCCCGGCTCGAGTAAAGTGTGCTTTATTAGGGTGGATGGCTTTCAAAGATGCAGCACTTCAAGGCAGAAACGAGGAGAAGAAATGAGCACTATCGCATCGATCGATGATGTTACTGAAGCGATGAAGGATGTGATTGATCCAGAACTTGGAATCAATGTCGTTGACTTGGGACTTGTCTACGATATGCAGGTCGATGAGAACAACATTGTGGTCCTCGATATGACCCTTACTTCTGCGGCTTGCCCATTACAAGATGTCATTGAAGATCAGACTCGATCAGTCCTTCAAGATTTAGCCTCCGATGTAAAGATTAATTGGGTATGGATGCCACCTTGGGGTCCTAATAAAATTTCAGATGATGGTCGCGAACAACTACGTTCGATTGGCTTTACTGTTTAAATTCTTTTCTTTGAGGGAGCCTTTCGGTGACTATGCATGGCAATTGGATGGCGATGCGTTCGCTTACCCAGGATCAATCTGTCAAGAACCAGAAGCTAAAAGCCGGTACAGTCAAAAGAATTCTCACTTTTGCCAAGCCTTACAAAGCTGAGCTTCTCTTCTTTCTGATTGCAGTTGTCATCGATTCCTCTCTCGTTGTAGCGACCCCTCTCTTACTGCGTACCTTGATTGATAAGGGCGTGATTCCACATAATGGAGCACTTGTTACAAGAGTTGCTTTGATTGTCGGACTTATCGCCGTTGCCGATGCATTGATAAATATGGTGACAAGATGGTTCTCTGCGCAAATCGGAGAAGGGCTTATCTATGACCTTCGTACTCAAGTATTCGCACATGTACAAAGCCAGTCGATTGCATTCTTTACTCGAACACAGACTGGTGCACTGATCTCTCGGTTGAACTCTGATGTTATTGGCGCCCAACAAGCTTTCACATCGACTCTTTCGGGAGTGGTGAGCAATCTGCTCAGTCTTATCCTCGTTGCCGGCGCAATGATGACGCTTTCGTGGCAGATTACTGTTATCTCACTCTGCCTTCTACCTATCTTTCTTATTCCCACTAAGTGGCTTGGCCGCAAGTTGGCGGAGTACACACGGAAATCTTTTAATCTCAATGCAGAGATGTCTTCAACGATGACAGAACGCTTCAACGTTTCTGGGGCTCTTCTGGTGACACTTTATGGTGAGCCAGAGGTTGAGCATTCAATCTTCTCGAGCAAAGCTGGCCGCGTCCGAGATATGGGAATTCAGATCGCACTCCTGAATCGAATCTTCTTCATCGCGATTACATCTATCGCAGCCATAGCAACAGCAGTCGCCTATGGAATCGGTGGCCATCTGGCGATTAACGGTTCAATCACCGTGGGAACGCTGCTAGCGGTAACGGCCTTACTTGCCCGCTTATATGGACCGCTCACCGGACTCTCAAATATTCGTGTGGATATCATGACGGCGCTGGTCTCATTTGAGCGCGTCTTTGAAGTTCTAGATCTCGAACCAATGGTGAAGGATCGCCCTGGTGCCAAGGTGCTTCTTACTAAAGAGCCAGAGATTGCCTTTAGTCACATCTCATTTGCTTATCCAACAGCTTCAGAGATCTCACTTGCATCTCTTGAAGGAGTAGCAAAGCCAGAGATTGTTGACTCTGGTCGCGTCCTCAACGATATTTCATTTACAGCAGTTGCAGGAAGTTTCACTGCAATCGTTGGACCATCTGGTGCTGGTAAGAGCACGATCTCAGGGCTTTTGCCACGTCTTTACGATGTATCAAGTGGCTCTATTACGATCGATGGCACAGATATCCGCGACTTCACCTTGGAATCTTTGCGCGGTGCAATTGGTGTCGTCACACAAGATTCGCATATGTTCCACGATTCGATCGCAATGAACTTACGTTATGCAAAACCAGATGCGACGGATGCAGAGCTTCGCTCAGCCTGCGAATCTGCTCAGATCTGGGATTTCATCTCAACCCTCCCTAACGGTTTTGAGACCGTTGTTGGCGAACGCGGGCATCGACTCTCTGGTGGCGAGAAACAGAGGTTGGCAATCGCAAGACTTCTGCTCAAGGCACCTTCGATTGTGATTCTTGATGAAGCTACGGCTCACTTAGATTCAGAGAATGAGGCCTTAGTTCAAGAAGCTTTGAAGAGCGCCCTTGTTGGTCGCACAAGTATTGTGATCGCGCACAGGCTCTCCACAATTTCACATGCCGACCAGATACTGGTTCTAGAGAAGGGATCAGTCGTCGAATCCGGCAGACATGAAGAGCTTGTTGCTAAGAAGGGTCTTTACTTTGATCTTTACCAGAGGCAATCGCTCGGGAATTAAATATTGTTGAACGACCGATGATTGTTTCTCGGCCTGCATTAGCAACAACAACGGCAACATAGGGGAGCACTACTGCCCCAAAGAGAGCAAGCCAGCGATAAGGACTAGGCAGAATTACTGTCAGGATAAAACAAGCGGTACGGACCATCATGCTAATAAAGTATCGACGAGCTCTTGCTGATTGATCGACGGTCAACCCAGGTTGCGCAGAAGTGATTGATTGAACTTTCGACTCATCGAGCTTCTTTCGCATGGTCGTAATCGTAGGTGCTGGCGGTATTTCTCGCCTCTCGAGGGTCGTTCTTGGGAGTACGCACCAGTAGCGGGTACTTTTAGAGACTATGAGCACCGATAGGAATCAGAGTGAAGCTACCAGGCGCCTTGTACTCATCACTGGGGGCAATCGCGGTATCGGTCTTGCAATCGCTCGTGCTTTTGCACAATCTGGAGATCACGTCCTCATTACTCACAGATCCGGCAGTGCTCCTGAAGGTTTCACTGGCGTCATCATGGATGTAACAGACCCAGCGAGTGTCGAGAAAGCTTTCAAAGAGATTGAGAGCACGTATGGAAGCGTCGATGTTCTAATTGCGAATGCCGGTATTACGAAAGATGGACTCTCCCTGCGAATGAGCGAAGCAGATTTTCACGATGTTGTTGATACAAATTTGACTGGGTCATTTCGAGTTACGCAGAAAGTCTTATCGGGAATGATGAAGAAGCGTTCTGGGCGTGTGGTCTTTATTGGATCGGTTGTCGGTCTTTTAGGCTCTGCGGGTCAAGTGAATTATTCAGCTACAAAATCTGCCTTAGTTGGTATGGCTCGATCACTCGCCCGTGAGTATGGAAGTCGCGGTATTACCTTCAATGTGATCGCCCCTGGCTTTGTTGAGACTGATATGACTGCAGTTCTAGCCGATGGGCTTAAAGAGAAGTATGAAGCACAAATCCCACTGGCACGTTTCGCTTCACCTGAAGAAGTTGCAAAAGTCGTCGAATTTATCGCATCACCTGATGCGGGATATATCACCGGTGCCGTCATTCCTGTTGACGGTGGATTAGGAATGGGTCACTGATGTCACTTCTCAAAGGAAAGAATATTCTTGTAACGGGAGTGCTCACCGAAGCATCGATTGCTTTTCATATCGCACGATTAGCCCAAGAAGAAGGCGCAACGGTGATCCTGACCTCTTTCGGTCGCGCGATGAGTATTACCCAACGCATAGCCGGAAGACTTCCGAACCCAGCCCCCGTTATTGAACTTGATGTGACAAATGAGGAGCACTTAGCCGCACTCGAATCGCGATTGCGTGAACATGTTGATCGCATCGATGGAGTCGTTCATTCCATTGGTTTTGCTCCAGAAGCTGCATTAGGTGGAAACTTTCTCAATACCGAATGGGCTGATGTTGCTACCGCAGTTCACGTTTCAGCATTCTCGTTAAAATCTCTCACCATGGCAGCTCGTCCTCTCTTTGATAGCGAGAACGGTGCGAGCGTCGTCGGATTAACATTTGATGCCCGTGTAGCCTGGCCGAAATACGACTGGATGGGAGTAGCAAAGGCGGCACTTGAATCCTGCTCACGTTATCTCGCGCGAGATCTCGGTAAGGAGAAAGTTCGCGTAAATATCGTTGCTGCCGGGCCCATCCGAACTATTGCGGCGAAGTCGATCCCAGGTTTTGAAGAGTTTGAAAATGTCTGGAACGCCAGGGCGCCTCTCTCGTGGGATACATCAGATCCCGTCCCGGCCGCCCGCGGAGTTGTTGCACTCCTTTCAGATTGGTTCCCCAAGACAACCGGGGAGATGGTCCATGTCGATGGTGGCGTTCACGCCATGGGCGCGTGATCGGGCTAATTCCGATCGACCTTCTAGGCTCGATTTCCTGATTGAGCGGGCCTGCGTTACCCTTAACCATCAAGTGGAGCTAGCCGCTCCCACCTTCTTCGCTTAAGCGGAGCGGTCAAGTTTGTATAAGGCGCCCCATTATTGGGGGCCCGATGCTGATCTGCGCGGCTAAATTCATTTGCGAAAGTAGCAAAGTTTTTCACCAGCTCGCGAGAGGAATAGTTATCAGCACAGAAGCACGAATCAATGATCGAATCCGCGTTCCGCAAGTTCGCCTCATTAATTTTGATGGAGAGCAAGTTGGCGTAGTAGAAATCGATGCTGCCTTACGTATGGCAGATGAGATCGGTTTAGACCTCGTCGAAATTGCCCCCGATGCCCAACCGCCCGTCTGCAAGATTATGGATTTCGGTAAGTACAAGTACGAAATCGCGCAGAAGGCACGTGAAGCTCGGGCGAATCAGACCCATATTGTGGTCAAGGAGATGCGTTTACGTCCAAAGATCGAGCCTCATGATTATGAGACCAAGAAATCTCATATCGATCGCTTCCTTAAAGGTGGCGATAAAGTGAAGGTAACCATTCAGTTCCGCGGTCGTGAACAAGCTAAGCCGGAGATCGGTTATCGCTTGCTCATGAAGTTGGCAGAAGAACTCAAGGAAGTATGCGTCGTTGAATTCGCCCCCAAGCAAGAGGGCCGCAATATGTCGATGGTACTTGGGCCTACTGTAAAGAAAGGTGCAATTGCTAAGCCAGCTAAAAAGGCGGCAGCAGTAGCAGCTGTAGCAGCACCAGTAACACCTGAAGTTTCCACAGAAGAACAGAACTAACTGGGAGGTTAGCCAATGCCAAAGATGAAGACCCATAGCGGTGCAAAGAAGACTTTCCGTCTTACGGGAACAGGAAAGGTCATGCACGAGCGTGCCGGCAAGCGCCACCTTCTTGAGCATAAGTCATCACGAATTACCCGCCGTTTGAGCAGCGACGCTGTTGCAAAGGCCCCAGTAACTACTACCGCCAAGCGCATGCTCGGCTTGAAGTAAAGGACGGACTAAACCATGGCAAGAGTAAAGCGCGGCGTACATGCCGCAAAGAAGCGTCGCACAACACTGGAGCGCGCATCCGGATATCGTGGTCAGCGTTCACGCCTTTTCTCCAAGGCGAAAGAACAAGTTACCCACTCAATGGTCTACGCCTTCAATGATCGCAAGGATAAGAAGGGTGATTTCCGTCGCCTATGGATCCAGCGCATCAATGCAGGTGCTCGTGAAAACGGCCTAACTTATAACCGTTTCATCCAAGGACTCAAGGAAGCTGGCATCGAAGCAGATCGCCGCGTTCTGGCAGAACTTGCAACTAACGATCCAGCAGCATTTTCTGCGCTCGTTGAAGTTGCTCGCAAGCACGTCGTTAATGCCTAACTCCCACATTACGAGCCTTCACTCTCCACACGTTGAGAGAGTGAAGGCTCTTTTGGGTTCTCGTGGCAAGAAATTCCGCCGCGAAGGTAAAGTCTTTATAGCCGACGGTATTCAATCCGTGCGCGAAGCCCTCAGCCCCAAGTTGGAGATGGCCCCCAAGTTAGAAGAGCTGTTCCTGACCAATAGCGGTTTAGCAAAATTGGTAGATGATTGTGGCGAGCCTGAATTCGCCCGCCTCACCGAAAATATTGAAGTGCGACTCGTCTCTGACGAAATTATGAAAGCGATGGCCGATACCGAGGCTCCCCAAGGAATTCTTGCGCTCTGCTCCTATCGCGAAAATACTCTTCATCGCCTGCAGCAGAGCAACCCCAATCGATTGGCCTATTTTTGGGAGATGCAGGATCCAGGCAATAGCGGAACAGTGATCCGAACCGCAGATGCCACTGGCTTTGATGCAGTGATCTTCTCGGAGAAGAGCGTTGATATTTATAGCCCTAAGACCGTTCGCGCTACCGCTGGATCGCTCTGGCATTTGCCAGCTATCGAAGATGTCGGATTAGAAGAACTCTTGGAGTTTGCGCAGGAGAATGGCTTCACCACAATTGCTATGGCAGGGGAGAGCGAGAGTTCTTTTCTTGATCTACCAGCGAGTGAGAAAGTGATCCTGCTCTTTGGAAACGAAGCTCGTGGCCTGCCCGAAATAACCGGCGCCGATCACCGAGTACATATCCCCATGAAGGGCCACGCCGAGAGCCTCAATGTCGCCATCGCCGCTGCCATCACAATGTTTCATTTCGGAATTCAGCAGTAACTCCAAACACGAGTAAGCGCCACCTAGTAGGATTTCACTCATGACCCAGAATGTTCAGGCGGTTGAGGCTGCAATCGACTCTGCTCTCAAGGCTATTGCCGATGCGAGTGATTTGGATCAGCTCAAGCAGGTAAAGATCGAACATGTGGGCGATAAATCAGAGATTGCTAAGGCAAGTCAGTCGCTCGGCAAGATGGCCCCCGAGGAGCGCGCCGAATTCGGAAAAGTTGTTGGCGCCGCTAAAGGTCGAGTTAATGCGGCCTATGAAGCTCGCCTCATCGAACTTGAACGCGAACGTGACGAACGAGTACTCGTGGAAGAGCGCGTAGATGTGACTCTGCCCGTCAAAAAAGTTTCAGCCGGCGGCCTACATCCTCTGACAGTTCTCACCAATGAGATCAGCGATCTCTTTATTGGTCTGGGATATAGGGTAGCAGAAGGTCCTGAAATGGAATCCGAGTGGCTCAATTTTGATGCACTGAACATTCCGGCCGATCATCCAGCTCGGACTATGCAAGACACTTTCTTTGTAGAGCCTCTCTCAGCGAAATTGGTGATGCGTACTCATACCTCACCTGTACAAATTCGCACCATGCTCGAAAGCCAGCCGCCGATCTATGTGATTTGTCCCGGTCGCACCTATCGCGCCGATGAGTTAGATGCCACTCATACCCCTGTTTTTAGCCAAGTAGAAGGCCTGGTCATCGATCGAGGCATCACGATGGCTGACCTCAAGGGAACACTCGATCATTTTGCGCAAGCGATGTTTGGTCCCGATGTGAAGACTCGATTGCGTCCATCCTTCTTTCCATTCACCGAACCTAGCGCCGAAGTGGATTTCTTCTTCAATGGCCGCTGGGTGGAGTGGGGCGGCTGCGGCATGGTTAACCAGAAGGTTCTTCGCGCGGCAGGGATCGATACCGATGAATTCTCAGGTTTCGCTTTCGGAATGGGCTTAGAGCGAACACTCATGGTGCGCCACGGCATTACCGATATGCACGATATTGTCGAAGGCGATATTCGCTTCACTCAGCAATTCGGAATGGGTGCCTAATGAAAGTTCCATACTCTTGGCTCCGTGAATTTGCCGCACTCCCTCAAGAAATTTCGCTTGAAGAGCTCGAGAGCGCCTTTGTTCGAGTCGGCTTTGAAGTCGAATCAATCGACGTGCAAGGGGAGGGGCTTACTGGGCCACTCGTCGTTGCGCAGGTGAAGAGCATTGAAGAACTCAAAGAACATAAGAAGCCGATTCGCTATGTTGGATTAGATTGCGGCGAGGGCTCCATTCGATACGTTATTTGCGGTGCGCAGAATTTCGCGCAGGGAGATCTCGTAGTGGCTTCACTGCCTGGCGCCGTCTTGCCCGGTAATTTCGTAATCTCTGCACGCGAGACATATGGAAAGACCAGTAATGGGATGATCTGCTCCGCGCGCGAATTGGGAATAAGTGAAGATCACGCGGGAATTATTGTTCTCGCTCCCGGAAGTGCGGCAATCGGGGATGATGCAATCGCACTGCTTCAGATAAATGACCTTATTATTGATGTAGCCGTCAATCCAGATCGTGGCTACGCGCTCTCTATCCGAGGTTTAGCGCGAGAGTTGGCGGCATCGTTAGGAGTGGCTTACACCGATCCTGCTTCCCGTGTAGAACTTTCCCACTTAGAGATCAATACGCTTGGTATCCAACCCATCATCGAAGACGAGAGCGCTCTCTCTGTCATTTACCTACGCACCGTTTCAGGATTTGATCCGCAAGCCAAGACTCCACTGTGGATGTCTCGTCGGATCGAGAAGTGTGGAATGCGTTCGATTTCTCTTGCAGTTGATATCACTAACTACGTCATGCTCGAACTAGGTCAACCTCTCCATGCCTTTGATCGATCTGAAATCAAGGGGTCCTTGCATATTCGACGCGCTGGTTCAGAGAAGAGTTTCACCACATTAGATTCTCAAGTGCGCACTTTGTCGCCAGAGGACTTGATGGTTGCAGATGACGAGCGATCCCTTGCTCTAGCCGGAACTATGGGTGGGTTAAATTCAGAAGTGACGGCCACAACTACTGAGATAACAATCGAAG
>CAIXHZ010000053.1 GCA_903919375.1 uncultured Actinomycetes bacterium
CCGGCGTCAATTAGCGCCATCTCATACACAGATGGGGTGCCCCAAGTTCTCTTCATGAACGAGACATCACATCTCAGGCGTGAAAACTCCCGCAATCAGGGATCGCGAGACCTAGGCGGTGGCGCATAAATGAGCCGCATTATTTACAACCATGAATCGGTGGAGCGATTTATACCTGGCACCATTGGATTGCCGGGGGAGCGACAATTTTTCATTCAAGTATCTTCACTTGACGGGGTTCATGCAGTCTCGCTCGAGAAGGGTCAGGTTGCGGCGCTCTCCGAGCGCTCCCGTGAATTGATTCGCGAACTACGCAGATCTGGTTTGGCTTCACTCGACGAACTCTCGCTTCCCTCTATCCGAGACAATGCGCCATTGGATTTTCCCCTCTCTGAAGAATTCCGAGTGGGCGTTATGGGAATTACGTGGGAGTCCGATATCCAACGCGCAATCATCGAGATTCAAGAGATCGGCGATGAGACGATCATGGATCTACTCTCCGAAGAAGAGAGCCTGCAGATAGAAGATGCGCCTTCACTGATCCGCGTCAAGCTTCGGCTCTACCAATTACGAGGCTTCTGTGATCGCGCCGATGCGCTCATGTCATCAGGTCGCCAGCCGTGCCCGTTCTGTGGACTTCCCATTGATGTAGAAGGCCACCTATGTCCACGCGCAAATGGTTATCGACGTTAAATCTGCCCTAGAGCTTCTTCGATCTTCTGAATTGACGATCGAGGGTCGACTTGTGGATGCCTCAAATGCTTCTTTGCTGTGCACGTTAGATGATGGTCAACAAGCAATCTACAAACCAATAGCAGGAGAGCGGCCGCTGTGGGATTTCCCTGATGGAAATTTGGCCTCGCGTGAGGTAGCAGCATTTGAAATCAGCGAGTTGGGAGGCTTTCATCTCATTCCTCCGACGGTCTTTCGCGATGGACCCTTTGGCGAGGGAGCGCTCCAATTATGGATTGATGTCGATGAGAACGCAGATCTAGTCGCATTCGCCCAGAGCGAAGATGCTCAACTGCGATCAATGGCCTTGCTCGACGCAATTCTCAACAACACCGATCGCAAATTCGGACACCTACTTTTGGCCACCGATGGCAGACTCTCTGGCTGCGATCACGGCGTGACGCTGCACTCTGAAGATAAATTGCGAACCGTGCTCTGGCAATGGAGCGGAGCTGCGCTCACTCAGACCGAACTTGATCAACTCACAGAGTTGAGGCAATCAATTGATTCCAACCTCCTTCGCCAGTGGATTACTGATCAAGAGATTGCAGCGCTCCAGCGACGCATCTCTCGTTTGCTGGAAACTCAAAAGATGCCGGAACCAAGTGATGATTGGCCCGCTGTTCCATGGCCGCCTTATTAAGAATCCCGCTATCCTGCTGACATGAAAAGTTGGCCAGCGCTCTATTTGCCAGATACCAGCGATATCGACTTCCCTGAATTGCGTCTCAACGCGGATCGTGGAATCGGTGATTTTTCTGATCTCACGAACGTTCGCCTGTATGTCTGTGGCATCACTCCATACGATGCGACGCACCTGGGTCACGCCGCCACTTACCTTACCTTCGACATGATCAGTCGCTATCTCATTGCAACTGGCAAAGAGGTGAGTTTTGTCGAGAATATAACCGATATCGATGATCCGCTTCTTGAACGTGCGACTCGTGATGGTATCGACTGGGAAGATTTAGCTGGCAATCAAATTGATCTCTTTCGAGCAGATATGACGGCGCTACATATTATTCCGCCACAATCTTTTATCGCAGTTACCGAGGTGATGCCGCTAGTGGAAGCTGCCATCTCGCAGTTACGCGATCGAGGTTTTACCTATCTTGTTGACCAAGATACCTACTTTGATATCTCATCCTTCTTGGGCGATCTACCAATACCTTACGAGCAAGCACTTGCGATCTTCGCTGAACGTGGGGGAGACCCCGATCGGGTTGGCAAGCGCAATCAACTCGATCCCATTCTTTGGCTATCTCACCGCGAAGGCGAGCCATCCTGGCCGAGTGTTCATGGCATGGGTCGTCCAGGCTGGCATATTGAATGTTCAGTAATCGCACTGCGTTATCTCCTTGGGGAAAATTTCCTCACCGTTTCTGGCTCGAAATCATCGCTCATCGATATCCAAGGGGGTGGTAGCGATCTCGTCTTCCCGCATCACTTTATGAGTGGAGCGCAAGCCCAAGCTCTTACTGGCGTACCGTTATCTCGTTCATATATCCATGGCGGCATGGTTGGTCTCGATGGCCAGAAGATGAGTAAGTCATTGGGCAATCTTGTCTTTGTCTCCAAGCTTCTTCAATCCGGACGCGATGCCATGGCTATTCGCTATGCCTTACTGCTCGATCACTATGCCGCTGATCGCATGTGGAGCGATGAGATTCTTCAAACTGCGGAATCCCAGATCGCAGATATTCGAAGTGCGCTCTCTCGTGAAGACCTTCCCGATGTAACTGGCCTGATCAATTCCATCAACCTCGATTTAGCCGATGATCTCAACACTCCTAGCGCTCTCGCGCATCTGCACCAATGGTCAAAGGAATTGCCTAGCCCCGATCAGTACGTCATATCTCCAGGAGCAGGTGGTCGACTGGCACGATATCTCGATGCAGTGCTTGGACTCGCACTTTAGCCAGGCAATCCTTACGCTCTCGATTAAGGTAGCCTTCGCCTAATGAATACCCCACATGCGCCGAGCCAGCTCCGCAGAACGCTAGCCGAACGGGTTGTCGTCGCCGATGGCGCGATGGGAACGATGCTTCAAAGTCACAATCCGACTCTTGAAGATTTTCAGAATTACGAAGGTTGCAACGAAGTTCTCAATGTTACTCGCCCTGACATTGTTGCATCAGTACACCGCCAATATCTCGAGGCTGGCGTTGATGCGATTGAGACCAATACTTTTGGAGCTAACTGGGCAAATTTGGCCGAGTACGACATTGAGTCTCGTATCTACGAACTTGCCCACGCCGGCGCCGTTATTGCACGACAGGTAGCGGATGAATTTTCAACGCAGACCAAGCCGCGTTTCGTACTTGGGTCACTCGGTCCAGGAACAAAATTGCCGACCTTAGGCCATACCGAATACCAGACTTTGAAAGACTCCTATTTGACTGCTTCGCGCGGTTTAATCGATGGGGGAGTCGACGCCCTTCTCGTGGAGACAACACAAGATCTCCTGCAAGCTAAAGCCGCGGTCAATGGTGCGCGTGCAGCCATCGAAGAATCTGGCCGTGACATAGTTTTGATCGCACAAGTCACCGTTGAAACGACCGGCACCATGCTTCTGGGTTCAGAGATCGGTGCTGCTCTCAACGCGCTCGAACCACTCAATATTGATCTGATTGGTCTCAATTGCGCGACCGGGCCGGCTGAAATGAGCGAGCATTTAAGGACACTGAGCAAGAATTCAACAGCTGGCATCTCCGTAATGCCAAATGCTGGACTTCCGATCTTGGGCAAGAATGGCGCGGAGTATCCGCTATCGCCTAACGAATTGGCAACCTTTCTCTCGGACTTTGTCGATAGTTATGGTGTGACTCTGGTGGGTGGATGTTGCGGCACTACACCTGCCCACTTGGCTGCGGTAGTTTCTAAAATTAGCGCACGCTCACACAAGGAGCGAACTGTAACTCCTGAGGTTGGAGCATCTTCGCTCTATCAGTATGTTCCATTCCGACAGGATTTGAGTTACCTCTCCATTGGCGAGCGAACTAATGCCAACGGCTCGCGCGCCTTTCGGGATGCTCTCCTGGCAGAAGATTGGCAAGCGTGTGTGGAAATCGCGCGCGATCAAATTCGAGATGGCGCTCATCTACTTGATCTCTCCGTCGATTATGTCGGCCGTGATGGTGTGAAAGATATGGCAGAACTTGCTGCGCGTTTTGCCACGGCCTCGACACTTCCCATCGTTCTTGATTCAACTGAACCGGCAGTTCTCAAAGCTGGGCTCGAACATTTAGGTGGCCGCAGCGTCATCAACTCCGTTAATTATGAAGATGGTGATGGGCCCACAAGTCGCTTTGCTCGAATCATGCCGCTCGTCCAAGAGCATGGCGCCGCCGTAGTCGCGCTCACGATCGACGAAGATGGCCAAGCTCGTACCGCAGAGTGGAAAATGAAAGTTGCTCGTCGCCTGATTCACGACCTGGTCGATAACTGGGGTATGAAGATTGGCGATATCTTGATCGATACCTTGACCTTTCCTATCGCTACCGGCCAAGAGGAGACTCGCCGAGATGCGATCGAAACCATTGCTGCGATCAAGGAACTCAAATCTGAATTCCCTGGCGTTCAGACAACGCTGGGCGTTAGTAACGTCTCCTTTGGGCTTAATCCTGCGGCACGAATTGTTCTTAACTCCGTCTTTCTCGCAGAAGCAGTAGCAGCAGGGCTCGACTCGGCAATTGTTCATCCATCCAAGATCACCCCCATGGCGCGTATTGATGACCGTCAGCGGGCAGTGGCTCTCGATCTTGTTTATGATCGTCGTGAATTCGATGCTGATGGCAATTGCACCTACGATCCGCTCTCCATCTTCCTCGAACTTTTCGATGGCGTTTCCACGACCACTACTAAACAAACTCGTGCTGCCGAATTGGCCGCCCTTCCACTCGAAGAGAGATTGGCTCGTCGAATCATCGATGGTGAGAAAGTGGGCCTTGAGGATGATTTGATGGCTGCGATGGCATCTGGCTTGGCACCACTTGTGATCATCAATGACCATCTGCTCTCGGGCATGAAAGTGGTGGGAGAGCTTTTTGGAAAAGGCGAGATGCAACTTCCCTTTGTTCTCCAATCGGCCGAAGTCATGAAGACAGCCGTTGCGATTCTTGAACCACATATGGAGAAAGCGGATTCTGAAGGCAAGGGCAAAATTCTCCTCGCCACCGTTAAGGGCGACGTGCATGACATTGGTAAGAATTTAGTAGATATTATTTTGAGCAATAACGGCTACAGCACGGTGAATATCGGCATTAAGCAGACTATTAATCAAATCATTGACGCAGCAGAAAACAATGACGTGGACGTCATTGGCATGAGCGGTCTTCTTGTTAAGTCAACCGTTGTGATGCGCGAGAACTTGCAAGAGTTGGTGAGTCGTAATCTCGATCAGAAATGGCCAATTATTCTTGGTGGCGCAGCTCTGACTCGTACGTTTGTGGAACAAGATCTCGCCGATGAATTCCCGGGGACCGTTCGTTATGCGCGCGATGCCTTCGAGGGACTCCGACTTATGGACACCATGATGGCGGTCAAGAAGGGCGTGGCTGGCGCAGAGTTACCGGCCCTCAAAGAACGTCGCACCCCCAATACGCGATTGCTTCGTGAACCAAATACTGACACAACTCGATCAGATGTGAGCGAGAGTAATAGATTGCCAGAGCCACCATTCTTTGGATCGCGAGTTGTTAAGGGAATTGCGCTGGCAGATTATCTCGGAATGCTCGACGAGCGCGCTCTTTTCGTCGGTCAATGGGGACTGCAAGGCAAACGTGGTGAGTACGAAAAAATGGTGGAGGAGGAGGGTCGTCCTCGACTCCGAGCAATCCTCAATGATGCCCAATCCAATGGTTGGCTCAGCGCGGCTGTTGTTTATGGCTATTTTCCTTGTTATAGCGAGGGTAATGATCTCGTCATACTTCATCACGAGGGTGCGATGAAAGGCCAAGAGCGAACCCGCCTTACATTCCCACGTCAAAGTCGCGATCGACGTCTCTGTTTAAGTGATTTCTTCCGCAGTAAAGAGAGCGGAGAGATCGACACTGTTGCCTTTACTGTTGTCACGATGGGTGAGAGCGTTTCAGAGGCTACAGCTAAACTCTTTGCAGCAAATAATTATCGCGAATATCTCGAACTTCACGGTTTATCGGTGCAACTGACTGAAGCGCTAGCCGAACATTGGCATAGCAGAGTGCGTACTGAATTGGGATTTCATGAGGAAGATTCGGGGGATATCGCCGAGATTCTTGATCAGGGCTACCGCGGATCTCGATACTCGTTTGGATATCCCGCCTGTCCAGATCTTGAACAACAAGTACAACTCTGCGAATTGCTCGAACCAGAGCGCATCGGTGTGAACTTGTCGGAAGAATTCCAGCTACACCCAGAGCAGAGCACATCTGCAATTATCGTTCATCATCCTGAAGCTAAATATTTCAATGCCAACTAGCACGGCAATCGAACATCAAGCAGTTCTCTTCGATATGGATGGGACGCTGATCGACTCTGAACCTTTGTGGCTCAAGAGCGAAGTAGAACTAATGGCTCGTTATGGCTATGAATGGACTCGAAGTGATCAGGAATTTTGCTTGGGTGGCCCGCTCTCCAAGGTGGGCATCTATATGGCCGATAAATCTGGGGGAGCGGCATCACCAGAATTTTTCATCGAGACGATGATCTCCTCCGTAGAGAGCCATTTGGAAAATTCACTGGAATTTATGCCAGGTGCAATCGAGTTGGTTGATGAGCTTCATCAACTCGGATTTCCTTTGGCGCTAGTAACGGCCAGTCCCAGAAATCTCCTTCGAGCTACGCTTGCTGGCCTTCCGTTCAACTATTTTGCCGCTTCGGTCTCAAGCAACGATGTAAAGCGCACGAAGCCAGACCCCGAAAGTTATCTCCGGGCAGCCAAGATGCTTCAGGTTGATATTTCACAATGTCTTATCCTTGAAGACTCGCGTACCGGCGTGCTCTCTGGTCTAGCGAGTGGTGCGCGCGTAGTAGGCATTGAGCACATGATCACCTTTGAACCCGCCGAGCGCCTCAAGACGATCGACTCTCTCGAAGCTATCGATGCCAAGAAATTGCTTGCTTTGCACGCCCTTTAACTCAGTTACGATAGCGCTATGAGCACATATAAGAATTCTCGCTCGCATATTTTTGCGATGGGTGACCGCGTACAACTCACTGATGCTAAAGGCAAGTTGTACAGCATTACCCTGCAGCCCAACCAGGAGTGGCACACCCATAATGGTTGGATCGTTCACAACGAGGTTGTCGGACTACCAGAAGGCAGCGTCATTGAGACTACTGGTGGCTTGAAGTTCCTGGCTTTCAAGCCGTTGATTTCGGATTACGTTCTTTCCATGCCACGTGGTGCCACCATTGTTTATCCCAAGGATGCGGCAATGATTCTTGGTGTTGCAGATGTTGCACCAGGTACACATGTCCTCGAGGCTGGGGTCGGTTCCGGCGCGCTTTCGATATCTCTTCTGCGAGCTGTCGGCCCCGACGGCTTAGTTGATTCATTCGAGAAGCGCGAAGAGTTCGCACAAGTCGCAACAAAGAACATCACTCAATACTTTGGGGCTAAGCCTGATAACTGGAGTATTACGCTTGGCGCTGTTCAAGAGGCCGATCACTCGAAAAAATATGATCGCGTCATCTTAGACATGCTCGCACCGTGGGAATGCGTTGACATGGCCTACGACGTCTTGCATCCAGGTGGTGTCTATCTCGCTTACGTAGCAACAACTACTCAATTATCTGTCACTGCGGAGGCGATCAAAGAAAGCGGCAAATTTACCGAACCAGAGAGTACCGAAACCATTATTCGCGGTTGGCACCACGAGGGGCTGGCGGTGCGTCCACAGCACCGGATGATTGGCCATACTGGTTTCTTGCTTGTGGCACGACGGTTGGCTGATGGCGTCATAGCGCCGGCTCGTCGTAGACGCCCATCTAAGGGCGCCTACGGAATTAATGAGACTGAAGCGTAACGCCTTTACTTAACGCCCAAGATATCTACAACAAAGACCAGAGTTTCATTTGCCTTGATTGGTCCAGCTGCATTGGCGCCATAACCCAGGGCTGGTGGAATGATCAAGAGACGGCGTGTACCGACCTTGGCTCCCACGAGTCCTTCTTGCCATCCTTGAATCACTTGGGCAAGTGGGAAAGTCGCAGGCGAACCAGTCCATGATGACTCCACAACCTTGCCGGTCGACCAGGCAAGGAGTGTGTACTGAACTGTGAGAGTAGATGTGGGAAGAACGGCTGTGCCGGTTCCAGTGTAAAGATCTTTGGTAATGAGGGTGGTTGGAGCGGCGCCTTGTGGTGCTCCAATTGTTGGAGCGGACCCTTCAGCTCCGGTAACCGTGATGTACTGATCTGCAGGTGAAGTCATGGCTGCGCCTTTCGATGGTGAAGATGAATTGGTGGATTGATCCTTGGATGAAGACACACCGCCATCGGTGGTGCATGATGTGAGTGCAACGGTACCGAGCGCCAACGTAGCGGCAAGGAGGAGATAATTAGTTTTCTTGTGCATATGGCAAATCTAGCAAAAATTGGCCTGCTTTCACGGCACATCGTTATAAGGTAGCAATATGTCCGATGCTAAGTCCGAACGGCTGATCAATCTGACATTGGCCCTGCTCGCAAGCAAGCGCTACCTGAAGAAAAGTGAGATATTTCGAACCGTAGCAGGCTACGCCGGCTCTCCGGAGACCATGGAACGAATGTTTGAGCGAGATAAGGATGATTTGCGATCATTGGGTTTAGATATTTCCGTCGCAGAAATCGACCCCTATTTCCAAGATGAAGCCGGCTATCGAATCATTCCTAGCAGTTACAAACTCGATCTAGGCGATCTATCGCCTCGAGATGTAGCAATCTTGTCGGCGGCAGCGGCGCTTTGGCAGAACTCCGTTCTTTCCCAGGATTCACGATCAGCCATTCGTAAATTGCAATCACTCGGTATTCCAGCAGACGATAACTCGATGGCGCAATTTCAATATCGTTTCAACGAATCCACGGAAAATCTCACAGAAATTCTTCGGGCAATCGATGAGCGACGACTTCTTACTTTCGACTATCGCAAACGCGGTGAGTTCGCAATGGCGAAGCGTGAGATCGCTCCATATGCGCTATCACTCTGGCGCGGCTATTGGTATGTCGGTGGTATGGATATGGAGAAGAAGTTGACTCGCATATTTAAATTGGCTCGAATAACTGGATCAGTCTCACTGAATAAAAAGATGTCGAGCTACGAAATTCCCGCCTCTTTTGATATTTCACGAGAATTGACCTCGCCGAAGGTCGATGAACATGGCGCTAGCGACTTTGCTATTGTCGAAATTGACAGAGAGCGTGGTTATTCCTTGCGTCGAGCTGGCCAATTTCTCTCAGAATCCGAGAGCTACGATCGCTATCGTTTTGAGTACTTAGATCAGAACGCCTTTATTCGTGAGATTCTTCGCGCCGGCGACGCCGTCAAGGTAATCGAACCTGCTGAATTAGCAGAAAAGATTCGAAGCCGAGTCGAAAGTGCGGTGCAACGTGGCTGAGACTGCTCTTGCTCGCACTTCCCGGGCTCTCGATCTTGTTCCTTACTTGTTAGAGCATCCAGGAATTTCTCTCTCCGATCTCGCTCAAGCCTTCGATACAACCACATCACAACTGGTATCTGATCTCAATCTCCTCTTTGTCTGCGGGTTGCCGGGCTATTCACCGCTCGAGCTGATCGATCTCTCCTTTGATGATGGTTTTGTTTCGGTTATCGATCCACAAGTGCTCGATCAACCACGAACATTTACTCAAGGGGAAGTTGTCGCATTAAAATTAGCCCTGAGCGCTCTGGCTCAATCGGCGGGTCTGTCCGAGGATATGCGCACCCATGTCCTCACTCTTAATCATCAGCTTTCTGCCCGTCTCCCGTCACAAGCGACATCTCTCTCTTCGCATCTTGCTATCACTCCCGAAAATCTTACTTCTGATATCTCCGAAAGGATTGCGACGATAAATTCGACTCTGCGATCCGGTCAGGGTTTATCTTTCAACTATCTCTCCGCCACGCAAGAGCGCCCCACTCAACGATCAGCTATCCCGCAATCCCTCACCAAGCAAGGGGAGTGGTATTACCTTCAGGCCTATCTCCCCACTATTGGTGAGAATCGAACTTTCCGTCTGGATCGAATGAGCGAACTACAAGTGCTCGCACAATCGATTCTTTCGCCAAAGTCTCCCTCATCGGAGGGTTCACCTCAGGCAACCACCTCGGTCACAATACGAGTTGGCGCTGATGGTCTTTCATTTCTCGAAGAGAACTCGACGGTCATCTCGAAACGCACCGAAGGAGTCGATGGCGTCGAAATATCGATGGAAATCTTTGACAGAGAATGGTTAATCCGCGAGATGCTCGGCTACCTCGGAAGTTGCCAGGTCCTGGCGCCCACTGATCTCGCCCAGGAAATAGCGAGTCGGGCTAGCGATCTGCTGGCCAAATACCGAGATATCTCCTAATTTCGAGGGTAAGTAACGCCTGAAAGCCTGCGTGGATCTGAGTTGGTCGCTAGTATTCACACAGGTAACGAGGAGAAAATCCTCGCTAGAGAGAAATGGAAGAGATATGGGCTTTCTCAGGGAACCAACACACATTTTGATGCTACTCATTGTTCTGGTGATTCTTTTTGGAGCAAAGCGCCTTCCGGATTCAGCAAAAGCTGTCGGAAAGTCACTTCGTATCTTCAAGGCCGAGATCAAGGATCTTAAAGAAGAAGATAAGAAGCCTGATACCGACCAGACTCCAAAGAGCTAATACATGGGCGCCCAATCGGGCGGTCGCATGCCCCTTGTTGAACACTTTCGAGAGTTCAGGAGACGGGTCTTTCGTTCTGCCATAGCCATTACGCTCGGTGCGATTGTCGGTTGGGTCTATTACACCCCAATCGTTAACAAGCTTGCATCGCCAGTATGCGATCTTGCGAACGCTCGCAAGAGTGGGGCAACGCATTGTGGAACTCTCTATATCGATGGCGTTCTAGGGCCACTTAATCTTCAAATCAAAGTTGCGTTACTTGTTGGAGTGATCTTGTCTGCCCCGATTTGGATCTACCAACTATGGGCCTTTGTTGCTCCGGCTCTTCACCGTAAAGAAAAGGTCCGATCGATTTTATTTATCGTCTGCGCAATTCCTTTCTTTGCTTTGGGTGCCGGCCTTGGTTATTGGATTCTTCCTATTGCAATTCGGGTTCTTCTGGGCTTTACTCCTGGAGCCCTCACCAATCTCGTTAAGTTCGATAACTATCTTGATTTTGTTTTGCGGGTAATCCTCCTCTTCGGCTTCGCCTTTGAACTCCCTGTCTTTCTCGTTTCACTTAACTTGATTGGCTTGATTAGTGGCAAAGCAATTTTAAAACCTTGGCGATTTGCTATCTTCGGAATCGCACTCTTTACTGCGATCTTTACGCCAACAGGAGATCCTTTGAGTATGGGAATCTTGGCCTTCCCATTGATCTTCTTCTACTTCGCAGCTGGCGGTATTGCGCTATTGGTCGATAAACGTCGGGCTCGACGTCTCGCAATAGATTTAGCGGATTAGTTATTTATATGCGCATTACTTTCTTTGTGAACCCGAATGCCGGCAAAGGTCACTCTTCTTCTGTGGCGAAGGATGCAGCTTCCCAATATTCCTCGATGGGTCATCAGATAACCGTGATTGAAGAAAATTCGCTTTCGCACGCGAAAAATGAACTTGAGATCAATCTTGCAGTTTTTCCACCTGATCGAGTAGTTGTTGTGGGTGGTGATGGCAATGTGCATTGGTCACTCCAAGGCTTGGCACATTCGCCCAGTGCCCTACAAGTGATTCCCATGGGTACTGGAAACGATTTTGCTCGGCACCATGGATTCGTAAAAAAGTTATCACTGACCAACTCTTCATCAAAGCGCCCCATAGATTTAGGTCGAATTTCCTACGATAATGAGCAGCGTTATTTTGGACAGATTTTGAGTACCGGTTTTGATTCCTTAGTAAATAAGCGTGCCAATGAGATGAAGTACCTGCGTGGCCGTATTAAATACACCGTTGCAACAATTCTTGAGCTGAGATCTTTTACACCTCTTCGCTATTCGCTGACAGTAGATGGCAAGAAGCGAACTGTGGAGGCAATCATGGTTGCCGTGGGCAACGGTGATAGTTATGGCGGAGGAATGAAGTTGATCCCTAAAGCCAATTCCTCCGACGGGAAACTTGACCTCTTTATTCTTCATTCCGTGAGTAAATGGGAGTTGATTAAAGTCTTTCCCAAGATATTTAGCGGTCGACATGTGACCCATCCGGAAGTGGAAATCCGACACGTAAAGCGCGTGATTATCGACTCAGATGCTTTGGTGTATGCCGATGGCGAATATGTCACGCAAGGAAAAGTTGCCGTTGAGATCGATCCAGCCGCTTTGCTTCTGGTCGACCAACCATGACACTCTCGCCCGCCGAAAAGTATGCGCAAGTAAAGCGCAAGGCGGCACACCCGAAGACGCAAAGTTTTGCCGATTCTCATCCCTTTGAATTGGACTCATTTCAGATTCAAGGGTGTCACGCGCTGGAAGCTGGACACTCCGTCCTGGTCGCCGCGCCAACGGGTGCCGGAAAGACGATTGTGGGGGAGTTCGCCGCGCATCTGGCAATAGATGAGGGTAAGAAATGTTTTTACACCACTCCGATCAAAGCTCTCTCTAATCAGAAGTATCAAGATCTCTGCGATCGATACGGTGAATCTCGAGTTGGGCTACTGACTGGCGACACGAGCTTTAATAGTGAGGCTCAGATCGTTGTGATGACAACCGAGGTCCTTCGGAACATGATTTATGCGAACTCCTCGACACTTATCGATCTTAAATACGTCGTCATGGACGAAGTTCATTACTTAGCCGATAAATTCCGCGGCGCCGTCTGGGAAGAGATTTTGATCCACCTTCCTGAAAGCATTCAATTAGCGGCGCTCTCCGCAACTGTTTCGAATGCTGAAGAGTTTGGAGATTGGCTACAAACCGTTCGCGGTGAAACCAAAGTAATTGTCAGCGAAATTCGCCCGGTCCCGCTCTATCAACATGTTCTCTTCGGTCATAAACTCTTGGACTTGTTTGTCGATGAAGGCAAGGTGAATCCCGAGATATTGCGGCTCGAGAAGGAGTCATCTCGTCAGATTCGCACTCGCTACGGTGGTCCCGCTCACAAGAAGAAGCCGCTGCTCGAAAAGGGCCAGCTCACCACGTCGGTGAAGGCGATGGGCCGTGGCGAAGTGATCGATAAGTTGGACCGCGAGGGACTACTTCCAGCTATCACCTTTATTTTCTCGCGCGCTGCCTGCGACGCGGCCGTAAAGCAATGTTTGGCACACTCCATTCGACTCACTTCGGCGGAAGAGCGTTCAGAAATTCGCGAAGTCATTCATCAAAAGACTCACCATATCCCCGAAGAGGACTTGGTCATATTGGGATTCCACGAGTGGGTAGAGGCCCTTGAGCGGGGGCTTGCAGCTCACCATGCCGGACTGCTTCCGGCTTTCAAAGAGACAGTGGAAGAACTTTTTCAACGCGGATTAGTCAAGGCAGTCTTCGCAACAGAGACACTAGCGCTGGGAATCAACATGCCAGCCCGTACAGTGGTCTTAGAGAAACTCTCTAAGTGGAACGGTGAATCCCATGTATCGGTTACGCCAGGGGAGTACACCCAACTAACTGGTCGCGCCGGCAGGCGGGGTATCGACATCGAAGGAAATGCAGTCATCCTCTGGAATCGGGATATCGATTCTGCCTCAGCTGCCGGTCTGGCTTCCACACGCACCTACCCACTAAAAAGCTCATTTAAGCCAACCTATAACATGACTATCAATTTGATCTCCCAATTCGGCGCTGAGCGCGCACGCACTTCATTGGAATCCTCCTTTGCACAATTCCAAGCTGATAAAGCTGTCGTGGGACTGGCCCGACAAATTGCCCGCAATGAACGGGCTATTGGCGATCTCGACAATACCTATGAATGTCACTTAGGTGACTTTGCCGAGTATTCCGATCTCCGAGATCAAATTCGCGAAATTGAACGAAGCGCAGATTTTAAATCAAAGAAAACTCGCTTACGCATGGAGGAAGAGATCACCGAACTTCGTCGAGCGATGAGAGCACATCCGTGCCATGGATGTAGCGACCGCGAGACCCATGCGCGATATTCAGAACGCATCTATCGACTCAAACGAGAGAACAAGGGACTTGCCGAGAGAGTGGATACTCGCACAAATGTCATCGCCAAGCGCTTTGATCGTGTTCGACTGATCCTTGAGCGACTCGGTTATATCGAAGGAAATGCCATCACTGATTCCGGAAAGCTGCTCTCTAAAATTTATGGCGAGACAGATCTCTTAGTCGCCGAAACAATTCGCAGCGGAGATCTTGACACTCTGGATCCAGCCGAATTGGTCAGCGTTCTCTCAGCCTTCGTCTTTGAAGCGCGTCGCGATGAGGCTCCTAAAGTGCCTCGTGGGGATGTTCAAGACGTACTTGCTGAATTAGTTCATCGCTGGGGAACTATCTACGACAAAGAGGTTGAGGTTGGTCTGGAACCGATGCGCGAACCAGATCTTGCATTCTGCTGGGCATCTCATCGATGGGCCTCTGGTCACTCACTCTCTGCAATCCTTAAAGGAACTGAACTGACCGTAGGAGACTTTGTTCGATCTATGAAACAGATCATTGATCTGCTGCGTCAAATCTCTATCGCCGCTCCGCATCTTCAGAACACTGTTGAATCTGCACTCAAAAAGATTGATCGCGGCGTCATTGCTTATGCGGGAGCCGTCGTATGACTTTGATGCTTCTCGATAGTGCCTCTCTGTGGTACCGGGCCTATTACGGCATGCCTGACACTCTGCTTTCACCTGCGGGTGAACCCGTCAATGCAATTCGCGGTTACCTCGATATGGTCGCCAGGCTAATTACGATCTATCAGCCCGATCGGATTGTCGCCTGCATTGAAGGGGACTGGCGACCCACATGGCGAACCAATCTCTTCCCGGCATATAAAGCCAATCGAATTGACGAATCAGGTGAGGAAGAAGAGCCAGATTCATTGGGACCACAAATTCCCATTCTGTTAGATGTACTCGAAGAATTTGGATTCCCGGTTGTCGGAGTAGATGATTACGAAGCCGACGATGTCATGGCAACAATGGCAGTAGCCGAACCTGGCCCAATCCGAATCGTCACCGGCGATCGTGATTTATTTCAATTGGTCAATGATAAGAAGAAAATTGGCGTTGTTTATCTCGCTAAAGGAATAACCAATCACGATCTCGTTGATCTTAAATATATCGAAGAAAAATATGGAATTCCGGGTGATCGTTATGCCCTATTCGCGATGATTCGAGGAGATGCTTCTGATGGACTCCCAGGGGTGCGGGGGATAGGCGAGAAAGGGGCGGCCATTATCGCCAATAACTTTGAAACAATCGAAGAAGCCCTCGCAGCAGCCTTTAGAGATGATGAACGGCTTACGCCCGCGCTTCGCAAGAAATTGATCGAAGGGGAGTCGTATATCGAAATCGCTCCGACAATTGTTCACTGCGCGCTCGATGTTCCAATTCCAAAAATTGATATGACTAAGCCCGTGCGACCTGCATCACTCGACAAAATTTACGAACTCCAAAAGGAATATGGCCTTGGGGCATCGATTGATCGAATGATCTCCGCGCTGGGTTGGTAGATTTTGTGACACCTGTTCCTGTTCTCGTCATCATTCCTACTTACAATGAGGCGGGGATGATCGGCGAAGTGATCTCTCGAATCGAGCACACCGCACGCAGCCTGCCCAATGTCACCCTTCACATTTTGCAGATCGATGATTCATCTACTGATGAGAGCGCCGAAATTGCGAGCTCGCAAAATTATCGATATTTCCATCAAATTATTCGACCGGGAAAGTTCGGTCTCGGAACCGCATATCTATTCGGTTTTCGTTGGGCTCTGGCAGCCCCAGAAAACTTCCAATTCATCATCCAGATGGATGGCGATGGCTCACATCTACCTGAGCAGCTGCCTGACTTTATCGCCGCGGCAACCACCATCCAGAACCCAGCATTGGTTCCAGACTTGATCATCGGTACCCGCTGGATGTCAGGCGGTGAAGTCTCACACTGGCCCCTGTACAGACGATTCATCTCCCAAGCGGGCACAAAATACGCCCAATTGGCCCTTAAATTACCTCTCAGAGACCTCACGAGCGGTTATCGACTCTTTTCTCGGAGAGCAATTCAGGGGCTCTCAGAGCATGATTTAGCCTCGAAGGGTTATAGCTTTCAAATTGAGACTGCGATGAAAATTGTCGACTCTGGCGCACAAGTTCAAGAAATCCCCATTCACTTTGAAGAACGAACTATTGGGCGTTCCAAAATGTCGGGATCGATAGCACTGGAGGCTTGGCGGCGAATAACGATCTGGGGTATCCAGCGCCGCATAGTCTATCGCCGATAATCTATATTATGTAAAGTAAAAAA
>CAIXHZ010000054.1 GCA_903919375.1 uncultured Actinomycetes bacterium
ATTCTTAAACTTTGTTATGGGAACGACCTTCTTGGTCTTTGTTTTAGCGCTCCGTGTGGCTTTCCAGCACCAGCATGTGGCTGCTCTTGCGCATGGTCCGTGGTGGATCTACACCGGTGGCACGATCGGCGTTATTTATATTGCTTTCACATCAACCATCGTTCAGCACTTGGGTGTGCTGACCATGACCCTTCTGAGCACAGTCGGAACACTCGTGGGATCACTCGTCATCGATATCGTCTCGCCAACAAATGGCTCAAGCGTAACTGGCTACTTAGTGAGTGGAATCGTGCTGACCTACGCCGGTGTCTTTATCGGTGGCAATAAGAAACTCAGCTTTAAGAAGTAGTTACTTACTGGCCTTGCCAGTCTTGCGCACAGCATCTGCAACTTTCGTTACCACTTGCGGATCAAAGACGCTCGGAATAATGAAGTTGGCGTTGAGTTGTTCATCTGTGACACAACTCGAGATCGCTTCGGCGGCTGCCACCAGCATGGAGTCGGTGATCTTGGTGATCCGACCATCGAGAAGCCCGCGGAAAATTCCGGGGAAGGCCAAGACATTGTTGATTTGGTTGGGTTGATCACTTCGACCGGTTGCTACAACAGCAGCATACTTACGAGCAATCACGGGATCGATCTCGGGGTCTGGGTTGGCGAGGGCAAAGACGATTGCACCTGCAGCCATCGCGGCGACATCGGCCTCTTTCAAAACATCAGGCGCACTGACGCCAATGAAGATATCTGCGCCGACCATTGCCTCTGATATTGCGCCGCTAAAGCCTTCGGGGCTGCAGTTATCGACAAACCAAGTGCGCATCTCATCATCATTATCGTGATGTGAGTTAACCAGACCATCTTTGTCATAACCAATAATTGTCTTGGCACCTGATGCAACGAGTAGCCGCGCAATCGCAGTACCAGCAGCGCCAGCGCCACTCATCACAATCTTGACCTGGGAGAGATCTTTCTTTACAAACTTGAGGGCGTTCTTCAAGGCCGCAAGAACAACGATTGCAGTTCCGTGTTGGTCATCATGGAAGACGGGAATATCCAAAAGATCGCGTAGGCGTCGTTCGACTTCAAAGCAGCGAGGCGCAGAGATATCTTCGAGGTTAATGCCGCCATAGACCGGCGCGATGATCTGAACTGTGCGAACGATCTCATCGACATCTTGAGTATCGAGGCAGACTGGCCAGGCATCAACATCGGCAAAACGCTTAAAGAGCGCTGCTTTTCCCTCCATAACCGGCAAGGCAGCGGCCGGGCCGATATTGCCTAGACCGAGTACTGCTGAGCCATCAGTAACTACAGCGACAGTGTTCTTCTTAATGGTGAGGCGTCGAGCATCAGATGGATCATCGGCGATCGCTTGCGAAATACGAGCTACACCAGGCGTGTAGGCGCGCGAGAGATCATCGCGAGTCTTGAGTGGAACTTTGGATGCAATCTCAATCTTTCCACCTAAGTGAAGTAAGAAGGTGCGATCAGAGACTTTGCGAACATTGAGATCGGGGTGCTCGGCAATTGCGGCGGTGATTCGTTCGGCATGCTCTTGATCGATGGCATCGCAGGTAACGTCGATGACGACGTGATCGAGGAATGATTCAACGACATCGAGTGCGGTAATTGTTGCGCCCGCCGAGGTGATGGCGTTGGTTACTTCAGCGACTGGTTGGGCCGAGGGCGGACCATCGACGCGAATGGTGATGCCGTAGCCAGGTGATGTCGATGCCATGGCTTACACAACTCCGTAGAGACGATCTCCAGCATCACCGAGACCGGGGACGATGTAGCCCTTCTCGTTGAGCTTCTCATCGAGCGCACCGGTCACCAAAGTGATCGGCAAATTCTTTCCTTCATACTCTTTTTCAAGAGTTGCAATTCCTTCAGGTGAAGAGATGATGCAGATCGCAGTGATATCGCTAGCACCGCGTTCGAGTAGGTAATTAATTGCGGCAATCAGAGTGCCACCGGTGGCAAGCATGGGATCCAAGATGTAGCACTGACGACCAGTGAGATCTTCGGGAAGCCGATTGGCGTATGTGGACGCTTGCAGAGTCTTTTCATCGCGCACCATTCCGAGGAATCCGACTTCAGCGGTGGGAATCAACCGCACCATTCCTTCGAGCATTCCGAGGCCAGCGCGCAGGATAGGAACAACTACCGGACGTGGCTTGGCAAGTTGTGCGCCATGTGCAATCGCAACCGGAGTCTTCACATCGACGGGAACTACATGCACATCACGAGTTGCTTCATAGGCGAGCAACATCACGATCTCTTCTGTCAGCTGTCGGAAAGTCGGCGAAGGCGTCGTTTCATCGCGCAAAACGGTGAGTTTGTGGGAGATGAGTGGGTGATTGGCAACATGAATTTTCACATGCTCAGAGTACCGCCAAACCGACTCCGCTCTTAAGTGTCTTTCGCCACGGGATCTTTAGTGCCACAATGAACCATGGACTTCGGAGTCATAGCCTGGCATGAAGATGACCGCTGGAATGTAGCGAAGATCCAAGATTGTTTGGATCTCGAAGCAATCATGGCGCGCCTTAAGTCGCAGCCCACCAATGGTGGCGCTATCGCTCTTATCTCTTATGACGAAGACTTCTTTGTTGTCATCCGCGCACTCGGATCGCACATTCGCATGATGATTAGCGATGCTACTTACGCACTCGATAGCGATCTCGCCGCCGAAATTGTTGAGATCCTCGATCTTGATTTCCCAGAAGAGGATGATGACTCCGAACCTGGGGGAAGTATCGATCTCTTGGCCGACTTGGGAATGAGCGCCATGGAGATGGAGACGCTCTGCGAAGATTTAGATCTCTTCCCCGATGAACAGCTCGATGCCATTGCATCTCGCCTTGGCTTTGGCGATATCTATCGCAATTTGGCAGATCGCGAATAACCCATGGATAAGTACGAATCGTGGATGAGCGCTGCCCTAGATGTGGCGCGCGAAGCGCTTGATTCAGGTGATGTTCCGGTTGGTGCGATAGTTCTCGACCCCGATGGAAATATTGTGGGCAGCGGGCGTAACCGCCGCGAGGAAGATGGTGATCCCACCGCGCATGCCGAGATCGTCGCAATCCGTGAAGCAGCCGACGTTGAGGGCACCTGGCGGCTCGATGAGCACACGCTGATTGTCACACTCGAGCCCTGCGCTATGTGCGCGGGTGCTATTGCGCAATCTCGGATTAAAAAGGTGGTCTTTGGTGCTTGGGATGAGAAGGCCGGAGCAGTGGGCTCGGTCTGGGATATTTTGCGCGATCCGCGG
>CAIXHZ010000055.1 GCA_903919375.1 uncultured Actinomycetes bacterium
CGAAGGTATTGAATCGCAGGTGGTTGAGAGCTTTGACAAGGCGATCAAAGAATTCCCACAGGGTTCGAAAGTCTCGGTGTTAGCGGCCTACACCGCCTTCTTTGGGTTGGTGAGCAAATGACGACGATGAGAATTGTGCGCATCCATAATGAACTGCTTGGTACCTATGGCGATCGCGGTAATGCCGACGTTTTGGCATTCCGCTCTAAATTCCATGGTGTAAAAAGTGAGATCATCGATGTCTCCTATCGTGAACCACTTCCCACCAATGGCAACATCTATTTGCTGGGTGGCGCTGAAGATGCCGCGCAAGTGTTGAGCTTGCAAGCACTCCAGCGCGATGGCATATTGCCCGAACTCATTGAGAATGGCGCAGTGCTATTGGCAATCTGCGCAGGCTTCCAGATTATTGGCAATAGTTTCTATGCAGGCGGCAAGGAAGTCGAAGGTCTTGGCCTACTGGATATCAAATCAGTCCCAGGTAAAGAACGTTTCGTCGGCGATGTGAAAGTGCGCGCAGCAGTCCTAGATCTGGAACTCACTGGCTTTGAAAACCACGCCGGCCACACGATTCTGGGCAAAGGTATTCAGCCATTTGGCAAGGTCTCTGTCGGCTACGGCAATGGCGATGGAAAGCACGATGGCGCAATGTCGGGAAATATCTTTGGCACTTACATGCACGGGCCTGTGCTTGCCCGCAATCCTGACTTTGCTGATTTGCTGATCTGTCGCGCAACAGGTCGCAAGTATCAGACTATTAACGACCCACTCGCGACTCAATACTCAGCATGGCGGCGTAAGGTCACCAAGTAAGTGATCGAGCTTCTCAAAGTTATTCCTGCCTTTGCTGCAACGGCGCTCTTGCTCGCAGTTGTTCCCGGTCAAGGCGTTGCGATGGTCCTGCGCCAGTCACTCGTGGGCGGCAGGCGTTCAGCCTTTTATTCAGTCATGGGTAATTCCACCGGGCTACTTATTTGGGGCGCGCTTTCATCAGTGGGCTTGTCGGCAATCTTTGCCAAGTCTCACTTTGCTTTTTCAGTCTTGAAATATGCCGGCGTAATTTTCCTAGTGGGCCTAGCGATTCAAACGCTTTGGCAATTGCGACAAGAGTTCGGCAAATTCGATTTCACCAGTGGCGCTAAGACGCACTTCTGGCCTGCTTATCGATTGGGTCTCTTCACCAATTTGGCGAATGTAAAAGCAGCAGTCTTTGCGGTGGCATTTATCCCGCAATTTGTGCCCAAGCACTTCTCGCTGGGCTGGGGCATCTTCATCTTGGCCTGTGTTCAATCCTGCGTCTCGATGTCGTGGTATTCATTCTTGATTAGCGCAGTAGATAAAGCCTCAGTCTTTTTGGCTCGCCCGACGGTACGTAGATCCCTCACAGCGATTTCTGCAGGCGGAATCTTGGTATTGGCCATTGGCCTGGCCTTCACTAGCCCTAGGTAATCGCCCCCATAAATCTGGGTTACACTTAACCCGTTGCAACCGCAACAGACTTCCCCCGAAGTTAATCCACGAAGACCGACTTGGTCTTCACTTGCGAGTCTTATCTAGCTACTGTTCGGCCCGATTCGAATCTTGTTGACCGAGATTCATTGATAATCCAGGCGCGAAAGTTGAAAGCTAGTTTCTTGATCACATGATCATTCCGAGACACGCTTGAATGTCTCGATTGGTAGATCTATGTCGTCATTTCTTGAATTAGGTGTTCACCCTGCTCTCGCGGAAGCGTTAGCTGCAGAAGGTAAGACCTCCCCATTTCCTATCCAGGTAGCAACCCTGCCCGATGCCATCAATGGACGCGATGTCCTTGGTCGCGGACAGACCGGCTCTGGTAAGACCCTCGCTTTTGGTCTTGCGATGATGTCTCGTCTCGCCGGCCGCCAGGCACAACCACACCGTCCGCTTGGACTCATTCTTTCTCCTACCCGCGAACTTGCTGTGCAGATCAATGATGTTGTGGGGCCATTGGCTCGTCGCGTCAATCTCGGATCGCAGGTCGTTGCTGGTGGACTTTCCTACACCGGACAGATCGCAGCTCTCAAGCGCGGCGTCCCCATCATCGTTGCAACACCAGGTCGGTTGATTGATCTTCTCAACAAGGGCCACATCGTTCTCGATGATGTTGAAGTCACGGTTTTAGATGAAGCAGATCAGATGGCAGATATGGGATTCTTGCCAGTAGTCAAAGAAATTTTGGAACAGACTCAAGCTGGCGGACAGCGCCTGCTCTTCTCGGCAACACTAGATCGCGATGTCGATTCGCTCGTCAAGCGCTTCTTAAATAATCCAATTACCCACTCACTAGAGAATGAAAAGTCTCGCAGCGAAAATATGCTGCACCACGCCATCATCATCGAACAACAACATAAAGATGTTGTCGCAACTCAGATCGCTGCTCGCGAGGGTCGCACCATCTTCTTCGTTCGCACCAAGCATGGCGCAGATAAACTTGCCGACAAGATGTTGCAGGCGGGCGTTCCTGTCGGCGTACTGCACGGTGGAAAATCTCAGGGACAGCGCACCCGCGTTCTTGCTCAATTTAAAGATGGTCGCGCCAATGCGTTGGTCGCAACCGATGTGGCCGCTCGCGGTATTCACGTCGATGGCGTCTCACTGGTCGTACACATCGATCCACCAGCCGATCACAAGGATTACCTCCACCGCGCTGGTCGTACCGCTCGCGCTGGTGCAACAGGCGTAGTGGTCTCACTTGCGACTCATCGCCAACGCAAAGAAGTATTTGGAATCACCAAGCGCGCAGGCGTTCACCTCAATGAGGTAACGGTCCGCCCGCTCGATGAGACGCTCATTGAGCTCACCGGCGCACAAGAGCCATCGGGTATCCCCGTTATCGTCGAGGCCGAAAAGCCGGGTCGTAACGACCGTGGCAGCCGTGACCGTGGCGATCGTGGCGGATTCCGTCGCGGTAGCAGCAGCAACTTTAAGAAGCGCACCGAGGGCGGCGGCCGTTGGTCCGATGAGACCGGCGCACAGAAGGCCGAGAAGGCTGTTCGCAGCTTCCGTGGCGCCTCTGTCGAGAAGCCAGCCTACGAGCGCTCAGAGCGCCCGGCTCGCGACTTTAACGCCGAGCGTCCAGCTCGCACCAACCGTCCAACCAAATTTGGTCGCCCTGTCCGTGACTTCAGCGGCGAGAGCGCCGGTGGTTTCGATCGCTCAGATCGCAACGATCGTCCGGTTCGTAACGATCGCAATGAACGTCCGGTTCGCGAGAACCGCGAAGCCAGCAGCGAAAACTTTGAACGTCCAGAGCGCGCCGAGCGCCCTGCAACAGCCGGTCGCACACCATTTGGTGGTCGCCCAGCAGGTGGCTATCGCAATCCACGCGATCGCTTCAACGTTGCCGATAAGGGACCTGGTGCTAAGAAGGCTCCAGCGCGTGCCCACTTGTCACATAAAGATGATGCTTTTGAAAAGTCTGATCGTCCCGCAAAGTCTGATCGCTTTGCCCGCGATGATCGTCCAGCTCGTAACGATGGCCCAGATCGTGGCGGTCGTACCTTCCGCGATGATCATCGCAAGGGTGGCACCACAACTGGCGCTCGCGCAGGTGCAAGTGCTCGTGATGGTCGCGTCTCGACCTGGAAGGCCGAAGGTAGCGAATCTCCATTTGAGAAGAGCACACCATCAGGAAAGCCAGCATTTAAGAAGTCTGCAGGCAAGCCAGGCAAGAGTGGTGGCAAGAAGTTCGTAGCGAAGTCTGCTAAATCTGGTGCCTCAAAGCCTGGCGCGAAGAAGTTTTCTTCTAGCAAGCCCACTGCAAAAGCGGGAAAGCCTGCCGGTAAGAGCGTTGGCGCGAAGAAGCCTCGCACCAAGTAATTTCTAAAATGAATTAGAGC
>CAIXHZ010000056.1 GCA_903919375.1 uncultured Actinomycetes bacterium
AAGCACTTGGTGAAGGTCCCGCATTAGAGCGGGAAACTGCGCCGCGCGAGCGCCTACCTCTTGATGAATTGATCATTTCCGGAAAGCTCTAGAGCTCGCCTTTTTCGGGAGTTCGCCAAGGTCCAAGCGCTCTGTCTACCGTGGATAAGGTGAGTTAGACTTCACATCTTGCGGCAGCCAAAGACTGCCATGTCTTAAAGGGGTTAAGGGCGTGATTGATTACGACGGTGAGGACGATGCCTACGACGGCGATGAACTCACTCCCGCTCTTCCCCTTTACCGCCGCCGACGATTTATCGTAGGTATGGTCATTATGGCCCTGGGCATCTCCACAACAGTGGCCGCGAACATTTCGCTCAATGGCAATAAGAAGACGGAGTTTGGTCAGGGTCTCTATCTCATTAAGGCCTGCGATCAATGGATATCGGTAGGACTTGTCCCTGATTCAGTTATTGGATCTTCGGTTCAAGGATGGCCATCTATTCCTGCGGGAACGGATACTCCTACCTATACAGCTGGATCTATCTCTAAGGTAAAAGAAATTATCTTGTACGGCCTCGATACTGTTAAGTGCCGAGGAACAAATATAAAGATGCAGATTTTTCATGGCACCTACGCACAGGCTGTGCCGCTCTTTACTGATGTGAACGGAACCAGCAATCGGGTAATTTTCAATATCCCCAATAATGCCACTTCAACTTTTGCTGATCGGGAAAGCAATGTGAACTTCATCGATAACCGTGGAGTTATTCAAGGCGCACCCAACTGGGATGATGGCTACGAAGCCCTCTACGCCAAGGGAACAGATGCGACCTACACCATTTACTTCTATCAACCACTCGCCATGGTTCCGGATGTCACGCGTATTACCTTTGAGAGTTCACCCAACGTCTAATCTGACCTGACCCCATATCTTGCTTGAACTCGCCAGAGGTTTCACCCGCTGTGCCGTGTGACCCTCTCGCGATCTACACATTTTGGCCATGCCCGCTGAAATCAGGCGAATTTTTTTGCCTATCTCCCCGAGTTAAGTAGACTTTTAGTCTGATGAGAGCTCGACAATCTATCCTCTACTCCCCGCTAGGTCAGCGGGTGAGCAGGCTGCTCCTCTTCTCAATTCTGGTGAGTTTTATACAGATGGTCTTTGCGATTGCCCCGTTTGCGAGCGCGCCAGCGCAAGCGGTGACATCAACATATAACTACACCACTTCACTCCAATCCTTTACGGTGCCCGAGTCCGTTTACTCCATGACGATCACGATGTACGGCGGTGGTGGGGGCATTGGTGGAAAGGATTGCAGCTCATCGCTGGGTACGCCTGGATACATTGGAAAGATCACCGGAACGATAAATGTTCGTCCCGGAGACATCATCACTATCGCAATTGGTGGTGGCGGAGTTAATGGCCAGAGCAGCGTCAGTTCGCTCGGGAGTGGTAGCCAAGGTGGCACTAATCCCATTGGCACTGCGTTATATGGAAATAGCAGTTCTTATAACGGCGGTGGCGGTGGCGCAGCTGGGGGATCTGGAACTTCAGGTTCCGGTGGTGGCGGTGGCGCAGCAACTGTTGTACATGTAACTGGACATGGATATTTCATAGCCGCTGGAGCGGGCGGGTCTGGTGGCGACAACTGCAGTGGACTTCAAGATGCAGCTGTTAATGCTGCCGTTCCCAGTGCAACTACTAGTCGCACGCGAGCTGACAGTGGAAACTTATATGGCGCCACGGGTGGAAGCACTTCTGTAAGCGTTGATGGCGGTGGATCAGGGGGCGGTGGGGGTGGCTTTACAGGTGGCGGTCAAACAACGCCACAAAAATACAATGGCTCTGGCGAAACGTATGGTTACGGTGGCAGCGGTGGAACAAATACTGTTGCCGCAACCGCAGCAGATATCGCAGCTTTGACCTCGTCCATGGTCTCGCCCGCTACGCAGCTCACCTCCGGGTGCCACTACACCGGCGCTACTAATTGGAGTAACTACGGTTGCGGTGCAGATGGTTCGGTAACGCTCGCTTATGCACCAACAGCGACGCTCACCCAAAAAGATCAAAATACCGCGACAGTTTCGAGCACAGAAGTTGGTACCGTTTATTTAGTTAATGAGACGGTGAGCGTTACAAATCTAGCGAGCATCACCTCTCTCCCCTCTTCGCTCATGGTGGCAACAACAATTTCAGCTGCCAATACCTCTTACGATGTTGCACTCTCTGGCCTCTCCCCGGGCACCTATGTTGCATATGCCTATGGCTCTTCGAGCACATTACTTTCTACTGCCTCCCGAACAACTGTCGCTGCTGGAGGAATGTGTACCTTTACATCGGCTTCAGGTCTGACATTTTCTAACGCCTATCGACTGGGATATTGCTTCGTCACTTTCTTCTCCGGTAGCGGCAACTGGAACGTTCCATTGGGCGTGAGCAACGTCAGTTTCCTCGCCGTCGGTGGCGGCGGTGGTGGAGGTCAGAATGGCGGTTCAGGTGGTGGAGGTGGCGCACTCCAAGATATTCCTTATTACACCGTCACCTCCGGTGGCACCGTCTCCGTAACAGTGGGCAGTGGTGGTACTGGTGGATCAACAGCGGGCGGATTTAGCGCGTCAGGTTCGAGCGGTAGTGCAACTGTTTTTGGAAGCTACACCGCAAATGGTGGAGGTGGCGGAAATTCAACCGGTGGCTCTGGTGGGGTCGGCGGAGTCGGCGGCACGGGAGGAAGCTCTGCTGGTGGCGCCGGAAGTACTGGCTCAACCTCAGTCGGCGCAAATCCTGGAACGGCAGGAAGTGGAGCAACATCTCTCATTCGCGGTACCTCGTCAACATTTGCTGGTGGCGGTGCTGGCGGTGATTGGCAAACCGGAATTGGCACACCGGGCACCGGTGGTGGCTGGTCGGGCATTGAATTACAACAAGTTGCTTCATATACAAATGCAAGTGCGAATACTGGCGGAAACGGATTTCCCAATACTGGCGGTGGTGGCGGTGGTGGCGCGACCAACTATGGCTTTGGAGGTGCCGGTGGCTCAGGTCTTGTCGTTGTGCGATATATCGCGACGAGTTATAAGCCATCTGCGCCAGCATCGCCAACGATTTACCCGGGTGATACAGCTACTTTTACATCTACAGCACCTGCCTTAGCTAGCGGCATAACTCGTACAAATAGGTGGCAACTCTCTTACGACAAGGGCGCGACATGGAGCAACGTCGATACCGGAACCATGGGCATCTCTTCAATATATACGACTCCAAGTGAAACTAATACCACTCTCACTTACTGGTTCCGTGCGCAAATAACTGATACAACTAGCATCTACTCATTTGTCACCACCAGCGATACCGCAACGATTTATTTCATATTAAGAAATAGCAGTGATACCGATACTGCGATGATTTTTAATGGCTCGCAAAATATAAAGACGACGCCGGTGACCTATAGCAATTCAAGTGGCGGCACCGTTGAAGTGTGGGTCAAACCTGACGCTTCAAGTTGCACAGCCTCTTATAACGCTACGGTGGTCTACAAACCCAATGCTTATTGGATTTTTTGCAATAACAATAAATGGGGTGGCGTCATAATGGACGGTACAAATACCAGTCCCAATGGTAGTTTTGGAAATTTTGCGATTCACGCAGGTGAATGGAGCCATCTCGCTTTGGTTTATGACGGCTCTAATCTCTTCTCTTATCTCAATGGCCAACTTGTCGATACTCAGACTACAAGTTACTCGGCTGGTGCTACCGCAACATCTTGGTATGTAGGTTGCAGTACTAACACCGCAACGGATTACTTCACGGGCCAGATCGATGAATTGAAGATTTGGAGTATAGGGAGAACGGCTTCGCAAGTAGTGACCGATATGGATACCTATACGGCAACAAATAGTTCAAATCTCTATGCCTATTACGACTTTAATGAAGGCTCGGGTAGCCTGGCATTTAATCGAGTAACGCCGCGTACCAATGCAAGTAAAGATCTCACGCCAGATAATGGATCTACTACTTACACCTTCGCACTCATTGAATCCACGACCGTTTCGGGCAACTATAAAATCACACAATTCCTCCGAACCATTATTACCGCCGCCGGTGGCTGGAAGATTCCCAAGCAAGTGAACACTGCAGTGGCACTGATCGTCGGAGGTGGTGGCGGCGGTGGCACAAATGCGGGAAGTGGTGGCGGTGGTGGCGGTGGCTTGCAGGGTATTGCTGCAATGCGAGCCACGAAGAGTCCGCTTAACGTAAAGGTTGGCCAGGGAGGCGTGGGCGCTCTCCTTTCCTCGGGAAATAATTTCAACGGCCAAGTTGGCCGACCAACAACAATCTCATTAGCTGATTCCACCCTCAATGCCACGGCGAATGGTGGAAGTGCCGGCTTATCCCATTGGTTAACTACGCCGTGCGGTGGCGGCGCAACGGCCCAAACACAGACCATTGCCGGGGGAAGCGTTTCATCGACTACCGGCATCAAGAACCCCATTTCATCTACAGGTGGCACTGGCGGTGCTACACCGCCGGCAACTGGCAACGTTGGTGGAACCGGTGGAACGGGCTTCACTTCTAATTTCTTCACCGGCTCTCACTTGTATGGCGGTGGCGGTGGCGGTGGTTCATGGGGCGTGGGAACTTACTCAGTGGGTGGTGGCGATAATGGCTTGCCCCGTGGCGGTAAAGGCGGAACTCCCCCGGCAAGTGGCGATCGCGGTGGTGTGGCAACCGGAAATGGTGGCGGCGGTGCTGGAAATAACACCTGTAACTATTTTGGCGGCGAGGGCGGCTCTGGAACTGTGCTCCTGAAATACCTCAGTCAAGACACGATCACAACGGTAGGACCGGTAAATGATACGTACACGGCGGGTGCGAAATACACCTTCCAAGTAACCGCTTCGGCCGCAAATGGAAATCTCATTCGAAGTTATCAATGGCAATATTCCACGGACACAGGAACAACGTGGAGCGACCTCGCCACTGGTTCTGGGTACCTAACAAGCTCTTATACGACGCCGATTCTTAATATCGCCACAAGTGGCCCTCAGTTTGAATATCGCTGCATCGTCGTGGACTCCGACACTGATGGTGCAAGTATCTATGCGACATCAAGCGCGGCGTACATCAACATCATTCAGTCACCCTCCATCGCGGGCTCCTCAACTATTTCAACGACCTACGGTTCTGGCTTAACAACTTCTTACACACCACTCAATGGCTTGCCTACACGAAAATTCACGATGGTAGCTGGCTCCTACGGTGGCTATCTCGATTCGACGCTCAATGGTGTTGGATACGAAACGATTACCTTTACGCAAGGCAATTCATATTCAAACGCGGTGGCATTTTCCCCCGATGGAAATCTCATTGTGGGTGGCCAAACTACTTCCAGTGGGCAGGATAATTTTTCACTTATTCGAATGAGTACCACTGGAGCAATTGATTCTTCATTTGGAACAAATGGGCGAGTGGTCACAAATATGGGGGCAAAATCACTCATCACGGCAATGAATATTGATTCCACGACCGGAACAATTACCGCGGTTGGTCAGGGACTCGGCGCGGGTGGAAATGATGGCCGAGTCGCAATCGCTCGCTATCTTAAGACCGGCGTACTAGACACTACCTTTGCCACGATTGGTTATGAAACATTGACCGTACCTAATTCTTCCAACACTGGGAACTACGTTACCGATGTACTAGTACAAAGTGATGGAAAGATTCTCATTGGTCTCAGCCATCTCAATCAAGCAGGCGACAATGATTCAGCAACAATTTTACGACTGACTGCAACGGGCCTCATAGATACCAGCTTTGGCAATAATGGTTATGCAGAATTTGATTGGGGCTTGGGGTATAACTACACGACTGATTTAGCAATTCAGGGTGATGGAAAAATCCTCCTTGCCGGACAAGAGCAGGACACGAATACCAATGGCACGAGAAATTTCGCCGCTTCTCGTTTACTAGCAAATGGGGCAGTTGACACTTCTTATGGCAACGCGGGCACGATCATCTTCTCCGCTCCTTGCTCCGGCTCCTGCCTATTGGAAGCCAGCGCTCAAATTCAAACGGATAACTCGATTTACTTCATCGGAGTGACAAACTCGGCGCCCTATTCGATGTATACCGCTCATGTAAATGCCAACGGAACCCAAGATCTCAATTGGGGAAGTAATGGATTTACTACCGAAGTTACTTCCGCAACTTGTCGGCAAGGTGCAATTGCCGTCAATGCGGCTGGTCAAATCGCCGCAACATGTACGTATGTGAATACCAATTATTACAATCAGATCTATCTCTATGACACATCCGGCGTCAAGGTTCCTACCTTTGGCAATGCCGGTCTCTTCACTTCTACCTTGCCGGTTGGCACTGGCCTCTCCCCTAAGTCGCAAATCTCGGGATATCCAGCGAAGCAATTTTTTGGAGTGGATTCCTCAAGTAACTTCTGGATAGTCGGCTCGCAAGGAAGTAACTACGCGGTAATGAAGATCGGAGGTAACTCCCTTCTCAGCACAAGCCAGAGCCCATTCATCACCTTGGATACCACAACTTTTGAGGTAGGAAAGATTATTGTTGACTCAGCGACATCAGCTGGTACCTATTATCAAACCCTCATTGTTACCGATTCAGCGTCCGTTTCCACCACAAAATTAATCACCATTTCGGTTGCGAAAGCTCCGGGCGTCACCATTTCCGCATCTTCGCCAAGCGGCAACACTGTGTACACCGGAGATACGCTCACGACATTTGAAACAGTAACGACTTCTGGCTTAGTGGCTGGCGATACCGTAACTATTTCCTATGGCTACAAGGCCCCAAGTACGGATACATTGACGGCGGTCAAAGTAATGGGAGACACCTATACGCTCTCGCCGGTACAGGCAGACACATTCACGATTACGCCATCTGTAACTTCAATCAACCATGGCTCGGTCTCAGCCGGAGTGCTGAGCAATTACCTCTCTACAACCTATGTCACCGGCACCTTAAAAGTTGGGCGAGGAGTTCGAACCGGCTTCGCCATCAACAGCAGTTCGGGATATGCCTATGGTTATGTCGGAGCACCGCTGAAACTCAGCGTCATCAATTCCAAGGACACTGGAACGGTCAGCTTTACTCTCGTATCTGGATCTAATTGCGTTCTTGATACCAATACCCTGCTCCTCTCTGATAGTGGAACAACGGGAACAACCTGCGTGGTCTCGGCAACTATTGCGCGCACAACAAATTGGGAGACAGCCACGACCCAAACGACCTTCTACTTCCAGGCCTATGTAAATTACTATCCATCGCCCACAGATGGCACCGGCCCAACTATTGCGCTCTCCGGGCAAGTTGCTATCACGATTGTTGCCGGCGCCCCTACTATTACCGGGGCGTTGGTTTACTCCTATGACTCAACAGCAGCGGTGGTCTTTACTATCACCGGAACTGGATTTGGTTCACAGGCATCTGCAGTTCAAGTAAAAATTGGGCGCAAGCTTGGAACGATCACCGCCATTAGTGATACCAGCATCACTGTTAATTTCTCAGTGCCTACCTATGGCGATAAGGTCAATTGGGGCAGACTTTCAGTGGCAACGCCAGTGGCAGTAGCAAGTATCCCGACTGAATATATCTCGGGCCAACCATGGCGCTATTCAACCCAAGTCAACATTTAACTACATAATAAAGTCGGGATAGACCAATCCGATTTGGTTGGCAATCTCCTCCATCGTGCGCATAATCGAAAGAGATTCAGCATGAGTCATCATGGGTGACTCCTTCTCCCCTGCCTTATAAGCACGAGCGAATTCAATCGCCTCTTCTCGAAGCCCATGGCCAGAATAAGTTTTATCCCAACCTTCAATGATGATGTCTTGATTATTGATGACTCGAAATTTCGATGGTGCATAGAAGGTACGATCGATCTCGATCCGAGCATGAGTGCCCACGATAACCGCGCGGTTAGGTGTTGCCGCCAAGTTGGTGGTGTTCAAAATGGCCTGAGCGCCAGATTCATATTGCAAAATTATGGAGGTCTGGCCATCAACGCCAGTAAAAGCCTTAGTTGCTTTAGCAGTGATGGCTCCCGGTTCGCCAAAGATCATGGAGGCAAAGGAGACTGGATAAATTCCGAGATCAAAGAGCGCTCCGCCGCCGAGTTCGGGCTTAAAGAGTCGAAATTCTGGATCTTGTTCAAACCACTGGCCATGATCGGCCTGAACGCTAATAATCTCGCCGAGCACGCCTGAGGCGACAATTTCCTTCACGCGAATCATATGAGGCAAGAATCGTGCCCACATCGCCTCCATGAAGAGAACATTATTCTCGCGACTGCACTCCACCATTGAGAGCGCGTCGGCATAGGTCATGGCTAGCGGCTTCTCACAGAGAACTGCCTTGCCCTTAGCCATGGCGAGCTCGGCATCACGTCGGTGCATGGGGTGATGTGTGGCGATGTAGACAGCATCGACATCGGGGTCGTTGACCAACGCCTGATAGCTAGGGTGGCGATAGGGAATATTGAATTTATTGCCGAAGGCGTCGGCTGACTCTTGAGTACGAGAGCCAACGGAGAGAATTTCGTGGCCCGCCACTCGCTGCAAATCTCGGACAAACTGCTGTGCGATTCCACCGGTTCCTAAAATGCCCCAACGAAGTGTCATGAGAGCAGGCTACTCCTATAAACTCAGACTATGACTCTCACCGTTGCCAATGTCCTACAGCGCTACACCCAAGCCGGAATCGACTTCTCAGATTTGGCGTGGTCTATCGATGAAGATCAATACAACACGGTGACTGGCGCCGATGAATGGCCTGCGGCCTACGTGATTCACCATATGGCCGATGCTGATATTCACTTCGCATCGCGCTATCTCCTTGTTATTGAAGGGGCGAAACCAACTTTCCAGATGTTCAACGAAGATGTTTATCCTGAGCGCCTCAACTATGCCGGACGTAGCGCGGTCTCATCGCTCGCAACATTTGAAGGTATCCACGAAGGCATCGAAGATATCTTGTCGAACTTGCCGGATGAGGCTTGGGAGCGCACTGGAACTCACCCAGAGCGTGGTGAACTGACACTTCTCCAAGTTCTCGATGGCGCATGTGGGCACCTTGAGGCTCATGTCGCACAGCTCAATGCAATCGCCCAGGAACTTCAGTAAATCCACAAACTCTCTCGAGTTTGATTTAGTTTGAGTACAACTGGCATGTGGAAGCAATGACGGAGATGAGTAATGGCTAATCGTGGCGATGAAGAGCAGTACCTTCGCGTTTTAGATTTAGTAGCGATCATTTCGGAGCTACTTAACGAGATCGCCTCTCAAGAAGAAATCCGCAATCACAAACTGGCGAAGATGCTGCTGGGATCGGTGCGGTTTTCTATGATGGAGTTGGCTTCAACCCTTCGTGCTTTCCCGCCCAAACTCAAAGGCGAACACCCCGAGATTTCCTGGGGCGCATTCGAGCTGACCGAAACCATGTCACTCTGGCGCGAGCCCCAACTCAATTCCACCGTCCTGCTGCATCGCTTTGATGCCACTTTGATAGCAATTCAAAAGTTACTGCTCAGCGAGATGTTAGCTAGTTCGCTTGAGGACTTTAATTAACGGGAAGGTTTTTATTCCGCGTTAAGCGCGAAACTGGGGTACTCATCGGTTACAAGCAATAGGGCATAGCCGACGACTCGATTCCAGTATTGAACCGTTCCCACAACAAGATTAAGAGCAACTCCTGGGTAGGTTCCGGTGATTGAAACGTGCAGCCAAGCAAAAATTGTCACCACAGCTGCAGCGATCGTATAGAGAGTTCCCACAATGACCAACGGAATTGCAAAGAGCCACTTCACAAGTGGAAGGCCGCGACTGAGCTTCGCTCCTCCTTCGACGTCAGGAATGATGACGGCGATGTTGGGATTGCGCTCAATAGATGGGTAGTCATCAACCAAGAGAAGTGCATATGCGGTGATGCGAGTATTGAGCTCTAAGAGTGCATGATTAAAAGTTAATACGTATGAGGGATAGATTCCTCGAAAGAGGAGTGCTAGTCCAGCAGGCACAACCAAGATGCCCGTTGCATATGGCCCAAAGTGCATAGTCGAGGTAAATGAGTAGAGAAAGATCGCAACCGGAAAAATGAGAACCCAGCGAAAAAAAGCGCTCTGCCTATTGCGGTCGGTCACTTGAACATTGATATGTGTCTGGACTTGATTGCTGGACATTGGTGCCCCTTTTGTTAATTGGCTTTTGCTAATTAGCCTTACTTTCCGCTTTCAATTTCCTTAATGAGCTGGAATTGACCGTCTCCTAATTGGCCTTGCTCAGCATACATCTCAAGTTTTGAGCGGGTATCGGCGATATCTAGGTTGCGCATGGTGAGTTGTCCAATGCGATCAGATGGCCCAAAGGCGGCATCTTCGGTGCGCTCCATGGAGAGCTTCTCTGGGCTATAGCTCAGTGCTGGGCCAGTGGTGTTAATGATGGAGTAGTCATCACCACGGCGAAGGCGGATGGTGACTTCACCGGTAACTGCGGAGGCGACCCAACGCTGCAGAGATTCGCGAAGCATGAGTGATTGCGGATCGAGCCAGCGACCTTCGTAGAGGAGACGACCGAGGCGGCGACTCTCAGCGTGGTAGTTAGCAATTGTGTCTTCATTATGAATTGCTGAGATTAAGCGCTCGTAAGCGATAAAGAGCAGCGCCATACCTGGTGCTTCATAAATTCCGCGCGACTTGGCTTCTATGATGCGATTTTCAATTTGGTCAGCCATGCCCAAGCCATGGCGTCCACCGATAGCGTTCACTTCATTCATCAACGCAAGAGCGTCAAGAGCTTTGCCGTTAATTGCAACGGGGCGACCTTGCTTAAATTCAATGCGAACATCTTCAGATTTAATCTCTACATTTTCATCCCAGAAGCGAACGCCCATAATGGGTTCCACGAGTTCGACGGATGTATCAAGATATTCAAGCCGCTTTGCTTCGTGGGTAGCGCCCAAGATATTCGCATCGGTCGAGTAAGCCTTTTCGGTGCTGTCGCGGTAAGGAAGTTTGTTTGCGACTAAGTACTCAGACATCTCTTTGCGGCCACCAAGTTCGGTAACGAAATCTTGATCAAGCCATGGCTTGTAAATGCGAAGCGCGGGATTGGCGAGAAGCCCATAACGATAGAAACGTTCAATGTCATTGCCCTTATAGGTGGAGCCATCGCCCCAGATGGCCACGCCATCTTCGAGCATGGCGCGCACAAGTAACGTGCCTGTTACGGCGCGACCTAGCGGAGTGGTATTGAAGTACTGCTTGCCACCAGCGCGAATATGGAATGCACCGCATGCAATCGCAGCGAAACCTTCTTCAACGAGAGCAGTCTTGCAATCAACAATGCGGGCTTTCTCAGCACCATATTCGAGAGCGCGCCCAGGGACGCCTTCGATATTGGGCTCGTCATATTGGCCAAGGTCAGCGGTATAAGTAAAAGGAATGGCACCGTTATTGCGCATCCAGGCCACTGCCACAGAAGTATCGAGGCCACCGGAAAATGCAATTCCGACGCGCTCACCAACAGGGAGGGATGCGAGAACTTTAGACATGGCCTAATTCTAACGGGTCGAATGGTGGGCTCGATTCGCCATGAGCGATGAGCTGACTCTGAATAAGTATGCGAAAACGGCTGATCATCCTTTCGGCAAAGCAGGGATGCTCTCATCGATACTTAGGCGCCGATACTCTTTACCTATGCGCGCCATTTACTTCGAGGAATTTAACGGGCCACTGACTGTCGTGGATCTCCCCCAACCCGTTGCAGCGCCTGGGTCAGTAGTCATCAAAGTTGAGGCCACTGGACTCTGCCGGAGTGACTGGCATGGCTGGGTTGGGCATGATGCCGATATTCCCTTGCCTCATGTTCCAGGACATGAATTGGCCGGAACAATTGATTCGATCGGGGCTGACGTCACTCAATTCACAGTTGGAGATCGAGTTACCGTCCCCTTCGTCTGCGGCTGCGGAAAATGCGAATACTGCTTACGTGGTGATGCTCAAATCTGCCCCATCCAAACTCAACCTGGATTTACTCACTGGGGATCATTTGCCGAATTTGTGGAAATACATAATGCTGATTTCAATCTCATTGCACTCCCGGATTCCATTTCCTTTGAAACAGCTGCAGGGTTGGGCTGTCGCTTTGCGACTGCTTTTCGCGGCTTAACGGGACGAGCAAATCTCCAATCCGGCGAGTGGGTCGCCATCTTTGGTTGCGGTGGAGTGGGTTTATCTGCGGTCATGATCGCCAAAGCGCTAGGCGCCAAAGTTATTGCTGTTGATATTAATGAGGCTGCGCTAGAGATCGCTAAGAATCTAGGCGCTGATTTAATTCTCAATTCGAAAACTGGAAAATTTCCCGCGGTCGATGAAGCGATTATCATGATGACAGGCGCTCGCCGCGGCGTAGATATTTCAGTAGATGCTCTAGGTTCAGTTGTCACAGCAACTTCCGCAATTAAGTCGCTGCGCAGGGGTGGACGACACCTTCAGCTCGGACTCCTCCCATCCGAAGATGGGCAAACCCCGCTACCTATGGGTCGCGTTATCGGCTGGGAGTTAGACCTTCTCGGAAGTCACGGCATGGCCGCTGTTGATTATCCAAAGATGTTGGCGATGATTGCAGATGGCTCACTCAAGCCCGACTTACTCGTTGAACGAACGATTGGATTAGATGCGGGGCGTGATGCGCTCGAATCACTTGCCCAGTCGCAGAGTGCTGGGGTAACGATTATTAAACCATGTGATTAAATTTTATTCACAGGTTTTGCGAATACCCATTAATGTGGTGAAGAACTTTTTATGTCGGGGGTGTGTGCCATCCTTTGAAGATGTTAAAAGAGACCGTCTCGGGCAATAGCGATGATGCCTTATCATCGAACGAACCTAAGGTCTTTAAGATGTATGCAAATTCATTGACAAGCCGAATTATTCGTCACGAAGTTGCTCTAGAGGAGGCGCTCCACGAGGCAAGTAGTGACGAAGATCGGGTGAGAATTCTTCTCGACAGGCGCGCTGGAATTGATGTTTTAGCTACCTTAATTTCGATTAGTCCCGGCTCGCTTAATCGCGGAGCACGAGTGGATTACTTAAAAACTCTAGAGAAGCAAGCTAGTTGGCTTCAAGCAGTGACGCAAGAAGCGATTATCGCCGTCGCCGGCGCTGAAGCAAGTGAGGCCCAGGATCGATTCTCCGGGGTGGACGAGACCGAGCGCGAAGATATTTCTTCCGCATTGCGATTATCGACAACTACAGCCCAAGGACGAATTGATACTGCTCGGACCCTCACTCAGGATCTGAAGAACACAGCCGCTGCCTTATCGGCTGGTGAAATCTCCTCTCAACATGCAACTGTCATCGCTCGGGAAAGTTCTGAGGCAATCCGAAGAGGTCTAGCCCCGGAGAAAGTTCGTGAACTCGAAAACTGTGCATTGACTTACTCAGAATTTCACACGCCCGCTCAAGTGGGATACAAAATTAAGCACCTGATTGCCACAATGTCGCCTCAGGAGTTCGAATTAGCGGCGGTGGAAGAGGTAGAGAATCGACGAGTTGTGAGCGTACCTGAATCAAATGGTATGACGACTATTTCCGCCTATCTAGCAGCAACAGATGCTCAGATTGTCATGATGGCTATCGATCAAATTGCCAAATCGGCCCGAAAAAATATTCCCGGCGAGCGGGTTGATCCACTCAGAGCTGATGCCTTGGTCTATATGGCTAAAGAGATGCTCCGAGAGCGTTCACAAAGTATGTCGAGTGGTGCAGGTGTGGGTGGTGCTGGAAGAGACATCGCCAACTCAAGAAGTTCTACAAGAGATTTCTCTCATTCCGATCCTGCTAGATTGCATGAAGCAAAGAGTCAGAAAGACATAGAGAGTTTTTCTCCAACTTTTAAAGAAGACCGTCACCACCGGCGACTCGCTACCTTAAATATTACTTTGGATCTCAACTCATTTCTAGGATTATCCGATGACCCAGGGCATCTTGAAGGCTACGGTGCAATACCTTCATCGCTTGCAAAAGAGTTAGCAGGTGATGCAAAGTGGCGAAGGTTTATCACTCAGCCACTAACTGGTGAATTATTAGATATTGGCAGGGAAAGTTACTTCCCACCACAACCTTTAGTTGATTTCATTCGTGCTCGGGATAGAACTTGTCGTTTCCCGGGCTGTCGCCAACCAGGTGGAAAAGCAGATATTGATCATGCTCGGAGTTGGGAAACTGGGGGTGAAACCAGTCGGGCCAATTTGGGTTTGCTTTGTAGGCGTCATCATCGAATGAAGACTCATGAGGGCTGGGACCTTGAAAGCTTCCCGGATGGATCATGTCGCTGGACTTCTCCAGAAGGGAAGAAATACTTCATTCCCATGCGATCGATTCACGAGATGGTCTAAAGGCAAGTTTCACATCCGATGGGATTAAACTGTGAAGATGAAGTCTCTCGCCTCACTCGTAGTTCTTTTGCTCTTCTTTGGATTATTCGGTGGCCCGATTTCTATTTCGCTTCTCCGCGCCAATCCGCGGGGTGCCTTTGCTCGGCGACTACGAGATATTTTTGTGGGATTCTTCGCTTTAATTTCGGCATCAATGGCCTTCATGCTGCTTATTGCTGAGGTGAGTCCGTTATTGAAAATTGTCAGCATCTTTGGGCTCTGCTCCGCATGTTATGCGATTTTGAAAGTCCGCAAGAATTTTACGGGTAAACCCCTGTAAGAAATGGGGCTTTAGCAATTTATGAGAAATCAAAAGCAACTGATGGTCGGAAGGCAAAGCTAAGTGGAGGTGCCGGGAATCGAACCCGGGTCCTCTAGTACTGATTCAGGGCTTCTACGGGCGTAGTATTCATAAGCGTTTTCTCAGTTCTGATTCTCTCGAATACAAGTAATCAACAAACTCAGTTACAGATTGATTTCCCCAATAGTGTCTGCAACACCATTACCAGGTAGAGCCCTCTAGCGACGCTAGATTCCAAGTCGAAGGCGCACTTGGGCTAACGGATTTCGGGAATCGCTTATGCAGCGATTGCGAAATCAGCGGCAGTTGTACTGGCGCTTGATTTTTTGCACGGATTATTGGTTAACGAGATCATTCCGGCTTCCTCGGCCCGCTTCACCTGACTCAACATCTAAAGTCGAGACCGTTCACCCCCATGGGATTATGAAGCTATTAATTTTCTTTATTTAGTTGTCTATACATGGATAATTGTAAGACTTTCGGTTGGAGATGGCTAACTCACCCAGAGTATTGACAGATAGTCCCAGCCAAATAGATCTAGCGCTCAGATTTACCTGAGTTTCGACGAGATAACTCTCTGCTCATCTCACGGTTGGTCTCGCGTTCCATCAGCGCAGCGCGCTTATCGTGAGACTTCTTACCTTTAGCCAGCGCGAGTTCGATCTTTGCTCGACCATCTTTGAAATAGAGCGATAGCGGTACAAGCGTTAGTCCGCCCTGTTTCACAATGGCGTGCAGCTTGTTGAGCTCCTTCCGGTGCATCAGAAGCTTTCGCTCTCTGCGAGGGGCGTGGTTATTCCACGTTCCTTCGGTGTACTCCGGAATATGGACATTACTGAGCCAGAGCTCATCATTATTGATCATGGCAAAGCCATCAATAAGAGATGCGCGGCCGGCTCGAAGTGACTTCACCTCGGTGCCGGAGAGAACTATTCCGCATTCATAAACTTCCTCTATGGAGTAGTCATGACGAGCTTTCTTGTTCTGCGCAATGATTTTCTTGCCGACTTCCTTGACCATCGTGACCCTCCTTTCATGAATGGGTGTACTTTCAGAGTTCGAAATTGCCCCCACGGGGCATTTTGATCACTGGATATAAGGATACTTTGACTTCGAATATTCCCTTAATTGAGGGAATTACTGGCTCATGTTTTGGCTATAGGAACGGACTTTGCAGGCTAAAACTCTGACAAAGAAGAATAGCTCGCTGCCCAATGACTACTTGCTTGCGGCACCTTGTGACTCATCGAGTGAAACCAAGCCACTTAAGACAAGCACGGCTTTTGCGAGTTCTGTTGTTTCAGGAACCAAGAGATCAGGTGCAATTCCGCTGCCATCAATAATTCGACCAGATGGGGTGCGATATTTACCGACGGTTACTTCAAGTTGAGATCCATCCGAGAGATTAAGGACCTCTTGAACTGTGCCTTTTCCGTAAGTGCGTTCGCCCAAAATAACCGCGCGGTTGCGATCTTGCATGGAACCGGCGATTACCTCGGCGGAAGATGCAGTCGACCGATTAACCAGCAGCACCATCGGTGACATATCTGGAGAAGAGTTGGTTGAGGTCAAGAGGCGATCGCTTTCGCCTTTGCGGGTATAGGAGACGATGGGGCCCTCGGGCAAGAAGATCGAAGCGAGATTTACTGCTTCATCGATCATGCCTCCGGGGTTGTCCCGGAGGTCCAGAATAATTCCCTTGCTGTGAGGATATTTAGCTAATGCAACTTCCACATCAGAGACCACGTGGCTAGAGATTGCTGAAATCTGAATATAAACAATCTTGGGAGCAATCTGATTGCCTGACACATCCCCATTAAGAACTGGGGCACGTTTCACTGAAATTCGAAATGGCTTCTGATCTCGAATTAGTCCTAATTGGACAACGGAATTTGATGCACCACGAAGCGCTGCTACCGCTGTTGCCACTGAGGCGCCATCCATGGAAGATCCGTTTATGTCAGAGATTTCATCTAGAACTTTGACGCCAGCTATCGCTGCTGGCGACTTGGGCTGGACACTTGAAACTTCTAATACTCCAGAGGAATTCTTACGTACCCAAATTCCAATTCCGCTGTAACGACCTTGTAGCGATTCGCTAAATAGTTGGGTAGTTTCTTTCGGGAAATAATTGGCCCATTGATCTCCCGTTGCTTTGAGTACTGCTTCAATGGCGGCACGCTCGAGAACTTTTCGATCCGGAGAATTAGGGTCCTTTTTAATAACTTGAGTGATGGATTCATCTACTGAAGATTTGTCCCGCGAGTGGCCAAAAATTTCACCAGCGGTAAAGGCAATCAGTAGGGCGAGAATCGCAATGATCACTGTGATTGCCCGAGAATTATTGAGGCCGCTACCGGCTAAGGCGTTGGATCCAGGTGAATTGGAATCTAGTGATCCCAGTGAAGGGGTGCGGAAGAAATCGCGCAGCTTACGCATGAGCACTCCCTCGCAAATAATCCTTGGCGACTTAGATTCGCACTAACCGAAGGGTAGATCGTAGCGAGGAGGCTAAAAAAGGTCTAAGTGCGGCTTAAGAACGGTCAATTAGACGTTCAAATAGCGGCGCAGAGTAAACATCGATGCCAATGAAGAGACCACAAGGCCAACGATGAGTAGTAGAGCGGAAGAAACCCAAACATCGCCCCATGAGAAGAAGCGAGTAAAGGTAAGGAGCGGTTCAACGCGCTTTTCAATCAGGAATTTAAAGGCAGCCAAAAGTCCTGTAGATATACCCCAGCCCACAATTGCCGAGAATATTCCTTCGAGAAGGAATGGCAGCTGAATGGAGAACGAGGAAGCGCCAACGAGCTTCATGACTCCGGTTTCGCGGCGTCGATTGAATGCAGCAATGCGCAGAGTATTGCTGATCAAAAGTGCAGCAGTCAGGACCGATGCAATACCAATGGCGAGAGCGCCATCACGAAGCACGCCAAGCAGTTTGAAGAACTTATCGAGAATGGTGCGCTCATCCTGCACTGAATCCACGCCAGGGCGGCCAGCGAAAGCACTTTGAATTACCGCAAACTTAGTGGGGTCCTTGAGTTTCACGCGATAAGACTCAGGGAGTTGATCGGCGGTCACATTCTGTGCGATGGCAGATCCCTTGAATCGCTCTTGGAAGTGTTGGAAAGCCTGTGCCTGAGATTCATAATAAACAGTATCTACAACAGGAAGTACCTTAATGTCGGCAAGAATCGAATCGCGCTGTGGTTGGGTGATTGGCCCGCTTGCGCATGATGGCGAATCAGAAAGTGCTCCGCACAGGAATACTGATACTTCGATCTTGTCATACCAATAATCTTTCATGACCTTAACCTGCGAATTAGCCAGGAAGCCGATGCCAAGCAGGGTCAGAGAAATTGCGACGGTAATCATGACAGCAAAAGTCATGGTGAGGTTACGGCGAAGGCCAATACGAACTTCTTTAAAGACGAAACTTGAGCGCATTGTGGGTTTCCTTATCCGGTATATCCGTAGACGCCGCGAACCTGATCGCGAATAACATGGCCACCTTCTAGTTCGATAACGCGCTTGCGCATCTGGTCCACGATGGTGGAGTCGTGGGTCGCCATAACTACTGTGGTGCCTTCGCGGTTAATTCTGTCGAGAAGCTTCATGATTCCAACCGAAGTAGCAGGGTCTAGGTTTCCGGTTGGTTCATCGGCAATTAAAATAGCGGGACGAGAGATGTAGGCGCGAGCAATTGCTACACGCTGCTGCTCGCCACCAGAAAGCTCAGATGGACGACGATCTGCTTTCTCTTCTAAACCAACGAGCTCCAGTACTTCTGGGACTTCGCGATCAATCTCTTTTTGAGAATATCCAAGTACATGAAGCGTGAACGCGACATTCTCTGCAACAGTCTTGTTAGGCAGCAAGCGGAAGTCCTGGAAGACGGTGCCTACTTGGCGACGCAGGTCTGGGACTTTGTGCTTTGAAAGGGTGTTGAGATCTTTTCCAGCCACAGTGATTGTGCCCGAAGTAGGACGTTCTTCTTTGAGAACCAAGCGAAGAAATGTGGACTTACCGGACCCGGAGAGACCCACGAGGAAGACAAACTCTCCCTTAACAATCTCAACGTCGACTGAGTCCAAGGCAGGGCGATCCTGCTTCGGGTAAATCTTGGTGACATTCTCAAAACGAATCACATCTACTCCAAAGGATCGGGGCATCCTGGCCTGGGCGTTGACCGCTCACGGTGGCGAGCGCTCACTGGACGTATGGGGAGATTGCCAGTCACCCGGCACCTTCCATCTGAGCGTAAGTTTAGGTAGAGATAGCGCTCAGGAAGGGGAAATACGCGCCTAAATGGCTGAGAGATGGAACTAATTCACGCGTGTGCGGGGAAATAATTTGCACAAAGGGAACGAATCTAGGCGCGATCCTGACTCTTGCGCCATTTAATTCCCGCTTCCAAAAAGCCATCAATATCGCCATCGAGAACCGCGGTTGGATTGCCTACTTCAAAATCAGTTCGGAGGTCTTTCACCATTTGATACGGAGCAAGGACATAGGAGCGCATCTGGTTTCCCCACGATCCTGAGTTATCGCCCTTGAGGGCATCGAGACGAGCACGCTCTTCTTGGCGACGGCGCTCCAAAAGCTTCGATTGAAGGACAGCCATAGCAGTGGCCTTGTTTTGAATCTGGGAACGCTCGTTCTGACACGAGACCACGATCCCAGACGCCATGTGAGTAATTCGCACAGCTGAGTCAGTGGTGTTTACACCTTGTCCACCGGGCCCAGAGGATCTGTAGACATCTACTCGAATTTCTTTTTCATCGATATCAATATGGTCACTTTGCTCCACTACTGGCACTACTTCAACACCAGCAAAAGATGTATGGCGTCGGCTTTGTGAATCGAATGGGGAGATACGGACTAAACGGTGAGTACCCTGCTCGACTGAAAGTGAGCCGTAGGCATAT
>CAIXHZ010000057.1 GCA_903919375.1 uncultured Actinomycetes bacterium
CCCGGCATCGAAGTTATTGAGAATGCTCTCGCTATCGATGTACTCAAAGACGCAACTGGCGCAGTGTGTGGTCTCACACTCCATGTGATTGGCGCAGGAAGTCGGGATGGTGTCGGTCGGGCGCTAGGTCGTGCGGTAGTTATTGCTACCGGCGGGCTCGGGCAGGTCTATTCGCAGACCACCAACCCATCTGTCTCTACAGGTGATGGCGTAGCTCTTGCACTTCGTGCCGGGGCAGAGATAGCCGATGTGGAATTTATTCAATTCCATCCCACAGTTCTGTGGCGAGAGAGCAATGCGGGTGGACAGCAGCCACTTATCTCCGAAGCGGTGAGAGGCGAAGGTGCCTATCTGCTCAACGATAAGGGCGAACGGTTTATGCTGACTAAGCATCCACAAGCCGAACTAGCGCCGCGCGATGTTGTAGCAAAAGAGATTTTCATTCAGATGAAGGAGGGTCACACTTCGCATGTCTGGCTCGATGCCACACACATTGAAGATTTCACTACTCGGTTCCCCACCATTAACGCTTCCTGTTTAGAAAATGGCATTGATCCGACACGGCAGTTAATTCCAGTCGCCCCGGCATCGCACTACGCATCCGGTGGAGTCAAAGTCGATCTCAATGGCCGCACAACAATCGCTAGGCTTTATGCTTGCGGTGAAACAGCCTGCACCGGTGCACATGGTGCCAATCGACTCGCTTCCAATTCCCTTCTTGAAGGTCTGGTATTTGGAAGCAGAATTGCAGCTGATATTTCCGCGGACCTCCCCGCACAGTTAGAGCCAATCGAAGATTCTTCTGCCAACTTCTTAGTAGATCCGACGATCAAATTACCGTTGCAGTTGGCGATGAGCCAAGGCGCAGGAGTTATGCGGTCGGAAGCCTCGCTGAGCGAAACTCTTAAAACTTTAGAGGCGCTTTCAAAGCGTCAATCTACTGAGCCCTGTATCGAAGCATGGGAAGCATCAAACTTATTCTTATTGGCAGAGGCGATTGTGCGTTCAGCGCTCACCCGAAAAGAATCCCGCGGCTCCCACTGGCGAAGTGATTTTCCAACGAGTAGTGATCAATGGTTGGTCCGAGTCGTACAAGAAGTCGATGCCGCAGGTCTGTGGCACACCCATACGGAGAAGGTGAAGTAATGCTGAGCCCGGTATTGCAGAAAAAACTCGCGCAAGTTGGCTTCGACAGCGTGGCGATTGAGGATTTAGTGCGAGCTGCTATTGCAGAAGATCTCGATGGCGGAATTGATACCACTTCAACTGCCACTATTCCCCGCGATCAAAATTCATTCGCAGAATTTCGAGCTCGTAAAGCGGGCGTTGTATCTGGCGTTCTCATCGCAGCGGCCGTATTAGAGAGCCAAGGTATTGAAAATTACGAGATTTACTGCGGCGATGGCACATCCGTGGTCGCTGGAGATTTGATTATTGAAGCCCGTGGCAATACACGAGCTTTGTTATTGGCTGAGCGCACGGCGCTGAATTTCTTAGGCCACCTCAGTGGAATATCCACTTTAACCAAAGTTTGGGTCGATGCGATTGCTGGGACCACTACCAAGATTCGCGATACCCGCAAAACAACACCGCTCTACCGAAAATTGGAGAAGTTTGCCGTTCGGATGGGCGGGGGAGTTAATCATCGAATGTCGCTCTCTGACGCTGCTCTCATTAAAGATAATCACATCGTCGCCGCCGGTTCGCTCACAAGTGCCTACCGAGCTATTAAGACACTTAACCCCAATATTTCAATCGAGGTAGAAGTCGATACGTTCGAACAATTAATTGAGGCAATTGCTGTAGGGGCCGATTTAGTACTGCTAGACAATATGTCTCCTGCGCAATGTTCAGAGGCGGTAGCGCTTAGTGCTGGCCGGACTCGACTCGAAGCATCAGGTGGAATCGAACTTGCTAACGCCCGGGCTTATGCCGAAACTGGCGTTGATTATTTGGCGATCGGCGCACTCACACATTCTGCACCTGTACTCGATATCGGACTTGACCTGAAAGTGAGTGAGTAATGTTATTAACGATCGATGTAGGTAATACCAATACCGTTCTCGGAATTTTCGATGGCGAAGTACTGACTAAGTCGTGGCGAGTAAAGACCGATCCGCGCGATACCGCCGATGAGCTATGGCTTCGCTACACCGCCCTTATCAACGGGTTTCCTATTACTGGTCTCTCAGTCTGCTCAACTGTCCCAGCTTCACTTCGCGAAATTCGCGCAATGATCGATCGTTACTTCGCGGCAATTCCTAGCACCATAGTCGAACCTGGTATCAAAACTGGCGTCCCACTTCTTGTCGATAATCCCAAAGAGATCGGCGCGGATCGAATCGTAAATACCTTAGCTGCGCATACTCTCTATGGTGAAGATGGCCCGTGTATCGTCGTAGATTTTGGTACGTCGACAAATCTTGATGTGGTCTCTCCCAAGGGTGAATTTCTTGGTGGCGCCCTCGCCCCAGGAATCGAGATCTCTGTTGAGGCGCTAGCTTCGCGCGCAGCACAATTGCGTAAAGTTGAATTAATTAAGCCTAAAAGCGTCATCGGAAAGAACACAGTCGAAGCGCTGCAATCTGGAACTATCTTTGGCTTTGCCGGACAGGTGGATGGCCTGGTCACTCGAATATCCGAGGAGTTGCAGACGCTCTATCCCGAAAGTGGCGAACCAACGGTGATCGCGACGGGCGGATTAGCCCCACTAGTACTCGGAATAGCTCACAATATTGATTATCACGAGCCCGATCTGACCTTGATCGGCCTTCGCTTGGTGCATGAGCGCAACTAGCTCGTTGCTAAGATTTACGTATTATGAGCGAATCCAAAAGCCCCGCCCTGCCCGTTGAAGATGATCTTCCCGAGCAACTTCGGATTCGTCGCGAAAAGCGCGCAGCAATTATGGAGCGCGGCGCCGATGCCTATCCCGTATCAGTGCCTCGCACATCAACCCTCAAAGCAATTCGCGATGCGCACACTGAACTTCCAGTTGACCACGCCACTGGAATAACTGAATCAGTCGCTGGCCGAGTAATTTTTAAGCGCGATACTGGCAAGCTCTGCTTTGCAACCTTGCGCGAAGGTGATGGCACCGAACTTCAGGCGATGCTCTCGCTCGACAAGGTCGGCGAAGAAGCTCTCAATCGCTGGAAATCCGAGATCGATCTTGGTGACCATGTCAGCGTCACCGGTGAAGTTATTACCTCTAAGCGCGGCGAACTTTCCATTCTCGCCAATGACTGGGCGCTCGGCTCCAAATCACTTCGCCCACTACCCGTAGAGCACAAGCCAATGTCAGAAGAGACTCGTGTTCGTATGCGCTATGTTGATCTCATTGTCCGTCCCGAAGCTCGCTCCAATGCGCGACTTCGTCCGCAGGTAATGAAATCTCTTCGCGATACATTTTCGGCACGTGATTTCATTGAAGTAGAAACCCCAATGCTTCAGGTGATGCATGGTGGTGCAACTGCTCGTCCCTTTAAAACCTTGAGCAATGCTTACGATATGGAACTCTTCTTGCGCATCGCGCCCGAATTATTCTTAAAGCGCTGCGTCGTGGGTGGAATTGATCGAGTCTTTGAAATCAACCGCAATTTCCGAAATGAAGGCGCAGATTCAAGTCACTCACCAGAGTTTGCCATGATCGAAAGTTATGAAGCTTATGGCGATTGGAACACCATTGCTGACCTCACCCGCACTCTTGTACAAGATGCTGCGATGGCAGTGGCGGGAAGCCATATCGTCACTCACCATGATGGTCGCCAACTAGATCTCGGTGGAACCTGGCGTGAAGCCAATCTCTTCGACCTCATCTCCGAAGGTGTGGGGCAAGAAGTAACACCGCAGAGTTCTTACGATGAACTCAAGACCATTGCGACAAAGCTGGGCATGAAGATTGATCCCAAGTGGATTACAGGCAAGCTCGCTGAAGAGATCTTTGAGCATGTCACTGAAGGCCAACTCAATGAACCGATCTTCGTTAAGGGCTATCCCGTTGATACTTCACCACTCGTTCGTGCGCACCGTACGATTCCTGGTCTGGTAGAAAAGTGGGATCTCTATGTTGAGGGATTCGAACTCGCTACTGGTTATTCGGAATTAATTGATCCCGTTGTGCAACGCGAACGTCTTACAGAACAATCGCTGCTGGCCGCTAAGGGTGATTTAGAGGCGATGCAGCTCGATGAAGATTTCTTGCGCGCGATGGAATATGCCATGCCTCCAACGGGTGGAATGGGTATGGGCGTAGATCGCTTGCTCATGGCACTTACTGGCCTTGGAATTCGCGAAACAATTCTCTTTCCACTTGTAAAGCCTGAAGAATAAATCGATGGCAATTTCTATTCGCCCAGCTCGGACGAGCGATGTCCCACAGATTCGCAAAATCGTGGATTCCTACGCCGCTCCTGGCCAGATGCTCTCCAAGGAGACAGTGACACTCTTTGAAAGCGTGCAAGAGTTCACCGTTGCAGTAGAAGGCGACGAAGTTGTTGGTTGTGGAGCGCTTCACGTGCTGTGGGAAGATTTAGCAGAAGTACGTACCGTTGCAGTCATTGAACGCCTCCATCACAAAGGCGTTGGACATTTACTTCTTGAAGCAATAATCGAACGTGCTCGCACCATTGGCGTGGAGCGGATCTTCTGTCTCACTTTCCAAACAGAATTTTTTGGCAATCATGGCTTTGAAATCATCGAAGGCACACCCGTTAATCCCGATGTCTATGCCGAGCTGCTTCGTTCCTACGACCAAGGCGTTGCTGAATTCTTGGACCTCGAGAGCGTAAAGCCCAATACCTTGGGCAACACCCGAATGTTGAAGATCCTTTAATAGCTTTTCTGACCAGTTAGTTATCACCCAGAGTCACTTTTCAGATCAAAAAGCGGTAATAATTGCCACATGCAGTCACTTCATCTTCGAAGAGGTATCGCTGCGCTTGCGATTGCCTGCTTATTACTTTTTGATGCGGGCGCCGCGATCGCAGCCACTCCCAACTACTTGCCCAACGCTAAGGCAACTCCAGGATTGATCAACCCGCTCGTCACTCAGAAGAATATTCACTCCACCATCTGCGTGAGTGGTTACTCCAAATCAATTCGGCCATTGAGTTCCTATACAACAAAGCTCAAGATTCAACAGTTAAGTTCGCTGCCATATTCGCGATATGGATCTCGCAATACTCGACTCTTTGAAGAAGATCATTTGATTTCCCTTGAACTCGGGGGCAACCCGACGAGCTCCTTAAACCTGTGGCCCGAGCCATTTGCTGGACCGTATGGTGCGCGAATTAAGGACAAATTAGAAAATAAATTGCATGACTTGGTCTGTTCTGGACAACTCGGATTAGTCGCCGCGCAGCAGGCTGAAGCAAGCAATTGGTACGCGGCCTACCTCACATACGTTGTTGGAACGAGCGCAAAGCAGCCCTAGATTTTGGGGATTTCCCGGCCAAATCGGGCATATCTGGGGCTTGGAAAGCGTTCTATATCTCGAGAGGCGAGCACCGCCCGCTTCGCATTAGGCTTACAGTCATAGGCCGAAAGGCCAGCCCAACCAGGAGGTAGCTAGATGTTCGAGCGCTTTACCGATCGAGCCCGCCGCGTAGTCGTCCTTGCCCAAGAAGAGGCACGGATGCTTAACCACAACTACATCGGTACAGAGCACATTTTGCTTGGCCTTATTCACGAGGGTGAAGGCGTCGCTGCAAAGGGCCTTGAAGCACTGGGCATCTCCCTCGAAGCAGTTCGCTCGCAGGTCGAAGAGATCATCGGTCAAGGACAGCAAGCCCCATCTGGCCATATTCCATTTACACCTCGTGCAAAGAAAGTTCTTGAACTCTCTCTCCGCGAAGCGCTTCAACTCGGCCATAACTACATCGGAACCGAACACATTCTTCTTGGACTTATTCGCGAAGGTGAAGGCGTTGCTGCTCAAGTTCTCGTCAAGCTCGGCGCCGATCTCAATCGCGTTCGCCAGCAAGTCATTCAGCTTCTCTCGGGATACCAAGGTAAAGAGCCACAGAGCACTGGACCTGCCGAAGGAACTCCATCTACTTCACTTGTTCTTGATCAATTTGGCCGCAACCTCACTCAAGCTGCGCGCGAAGGTAAAGTCGATCCAGTAATTGGTCGCGATAAAGAGATCGAACGCGTTATGCAAGTTCTCTCTCGCCGTACCAAAAACAACCCAGTTCTCATTGGCGAACCAGGTGTGGGTAAGACTGCAATTGTTGAAGGCCTAGCACAATCAATTGTTAAGGGCGATGTCCCTGAGACATTAAAAGATAAGCAGGTCTACTCACTCGATCTTGGCGCGCTTGTTGCCGGATCACGCTACCGTGGTGATTTTGAAGAGCGTCTTAAGAAAGTCCTCAAGGAGATTAAGACCCGTGGCGATATCGTCCTCTTTATCGATGAGATCCACTCACTCGTTGGTGCCGGCGCAGCCGAAGGTGCGATCGATGCTGCCAGCATCTTGAAGCCGATGCTTGCGCGCGGTGAACTCCAGACAATTGGTGCAACCACGCTCGATGAGTATCGCAAGCATGTCGAGAAGGATGCTGCGCTTGAGCGTCGCTTCCAGCCGATCCAAGTTGCCGAACCAACCGTTGAACACACGATCGCCATCCTCAAGGGGCTACGCGATCGCTACGAATCACATCACAAAGTCTCGATCTCTGATGATGCACTCGTCGCAGCCGCAACTCTTGCTGATCGTTACATCTCCGATCGATTCTTGCCAGATAAGGCGATCGACTTGATCGATGAAGCTGGTTCACGACTTCGTATTCGTCGGTTAACTGCGCCACCAGAGCTTCGTGCCTACGA
>CAIXHZ010000058.1 GCA_903919375.1 uncultured Actinomycetes bacterium
CCACGATTCCGGTAGGAATATGTGTGATGCGCACCGCGGAGTCAGTGGTGTTTACTGATTGTCCGCCTGGGCCAGATGAACGAAATACATCGATACGCAGGTCATTCATATTGATATCAACATCGACCTCTTCTGCTTCTGGCAAAATCAATACGCCAGCTGCGGATGTATGAATACGGCCTTGAGATTCGGTCTCTGGAACGCGCTGCACGCGGTGCACGCCGCCTTCAAATTTAAGTTTGGAGTATGGATGCATGCCGGCTTCCATCGTGCCCTTGGCTTTAATCGCCATAGTGACATCTTTATACCCACCCATTTCAGAATCGGTGGTTTCGATGAGCTCAGTCTTCCAGCCCGACTTTTCGGCGTAGCGCTGATACATGCGCAAGAGATCGCCAGCGAAGATTGCCGACTCATCTCCGCCCGCACCTGCCTTGATCTCCATAATGATGTCGCGATCATCGTTGGGGTCGCGGGGCAAGAGGAGATCTTCCATCTTCTCCGTTGCGGCGTCGTAGGTTGCTTGCAGTGAGGGAATTTCAGAGGCGAATGCCTCGTCCTCTGCTGCCATCTCTTTACCTGCCGCTAGGTCATCCTCAGCTGATTTCCATGCGCGATAGCCAGCAATGATGGGGCCGAGTTGGGCATAGCGCTTGCCGAGTTTGCGAGCTTGACCTTGGTCGGAGTGAATGGAGGGATCTGCCATAGCCGCTTCCAGATCGTTGTACTCCTGAAGTAATTCAGGGAGATTTCCGAAACGATCGGTCATAGGTGGGCCTTCCTGGTGCATTTACGAGAATTATTTGTTGCTTGATTTGTGGACTCGTGGTGAAGCGAGAGAAATAAAAAGACCGCCCTCCCCCAAAAGGGGTGGACGGTCTCTTAAATAAGCTACTTGGAGATAACTGCTGAGTTGGTCTTACCAAAACGCTCTTCGAACTTAGCGACGCGGCCGCCAGTATCGAGAATACGCTGCTTACCTGTGTAGAACGGGTGGCAGACTGAACAAACTTCAACATAGATGGAGCCCGTTGTCTTGGTGCTGCGGGTAGTGAAAACTTCGCCGCAACCACAGGTGACGGTGGTCTCTACATACTCTGGATGGATCTCGTTCTTCATCTTTACTCCTGTCAGTGCTGGATCGGGGAGACCCGTGAACCAGCGGTTGAAGCGGTTAGGTGGAAAGGATAACCGAGAGGCAAGCCCCAACGGAAATCCAATGAAATGGGGCCCAGTTTGGGCTTAATTTCCATCCTTAGCTGAGCCCGATGCGCCATCAGAGACCACGGTCTTCTGAATCTGCATCAAGAACTCCACGTTGGATTTGGTGCCCTTCATCTTCTCAAGGAGAAGTTCGAGCGCTTGCTGCGGTTCGAGTGCGTGGAGCACTCGGCGAAGACGCCAGACAATGTTGAGTTCTTCAGATCCCATAAGAATTTCTTCCTTACGAGTACCTGAGGCGACGACATCAACGGCTGGGAAGATGCGCTTATCGGCAAATTTACGATTGAGGATGAGCTCCATATTTCCGGTGCCCTTGAACTCTTCGAAGATCACTTCATCCATCTTGGAGCCAGTATCAATGAGAGCAGTTGCAAGAATGGTGAGCGATCCGCCATTTTCGACGTTACGAGCTGCACCGAAGAATTTCTTTGGTGGATAAAGCGCGGCTGAATCCACACCACCAGAGAGAATACGTCCCGACGCTGGAGCTGCAATATTGTAGGCACGACCCAATCGAGTAATGGAGTCGAGCAGAACGACAACATCGTGGCCAAGCTCGACTAAACGCTTTGCGCGCTCAATGGCGAGTTCGGCAACAGCAGTGTGATCATCTGCTGGGCGATCGAAGGTAGAAGCAATAACTTCGCCCTTAATAGATCGCTGCATATCGGTAACTTCTTCAGGACGCTCATCAACGAGAACAACCATGAGGTGAACCTCAGGATTATTTGTGGTGATTGCGTTAGCGATAGATTGCAAGACCATGGTCTTACCAGCTTTTGGAGGCGAGACAATAAGTCCGCGCTGACCTTTTCCGATGGGTGCAATCAAGTCGATGACACGAGTGGTCAAGATATTGGGCTCGGTCTCTAGGCGAAGTCGATCTTGCGGATAGAGCGGAACGAGCTTTGAAAATTCAACGCGGGACTTGGCATCTTCTGGTTCGCTGCCATTAACGGTCTCTACTCGAACGAGCGCATTGAACTTCTCTTTACGCTCCCCCTCGCGAGGTTGGCGAACAACACCGGTAACTACATCGCCCTTACGAAGTCCATACTTACGAACTTGTTGGAGTGAAACGTAGACATCATTAGGGCTCGCTAAGTAACCGCCTGTACGGATAAAGGCATAGCTCTCAAGGATGTCGAGTAAGCCGCCTACTGGGACCAGGACATCATCTTCGGAAACGACGATTTCACGCTCATCGCGGTTGCCACGATCGCGATGACGATTGTTGCGATCGCCTCGGTCTCGATTGCGGCTGCGATCGTTGCGATCGTATCGATCGTTACGACCACCACGGTCATTGCGATCGTTACGGTCATTGCGACCACCGCGATCACTCTGATCAGAATCGGAAGAGTCAGCAGAGCTATCGTCTTCGTCATCGGAATCGTCGTTGGTAGTGGAATTTTGCTTTTGGGCTTTCTTGCCCTCTTTGCGCTTAGCATCGCGTTCAGCACGGCGAGCTTCGCGCTCAGCCTTTGCTGCTTCGCGGTTAGCGGCTTGTAGGTCGGCGATTGCGCTTACCAGCGCAGGCTTTTTCATAGTGGAGGCGCCATCGATACCGAGCTGTGCTGCGACCTTCTTTAATTCAGGAAGCAACATCGCGGCGAGTTCGCCATTTTCCTTCTTTGTCTCTTCACTTGCCATAAGGATCTGTTCTACTTTTCTGTTGAATTGCCTTCCTCGCGCAAACTCGCGAAGGTAAGGATTTTTATCTCTGTGTTTACCGCGTCTGACGATCGATCATGAAATACTCGATCTAGCGATAGGTGAAACTTAGCACAGCGATAGTGAAAATATCGAAATTAATAGGCCCCTGTGGGGGAAATTGCCAGCTTCTGAGCCGAAAAGCCCGTGCCGCCAGCCTTCATAATCTCATCTGCCTCGCTTGCCGCCCCCGCGTGAAGAACCAGGACTGATGGGCCAGCGCCCGATACCGTCGCTGCCACTCCCGCACCGCGTAATTTATCGACCAATGCGAGTGATTTAGGCATCGCCTCGCGGCGATATTCCTGATGAAGGTGATCTTGAGTAGCCACAAACAATAAATCGGGACGAGTTGAGAGCGCTTGAACTAAGAGCGCTGCTCGGGTGCTATTTGCTACCGCATCGTGATGCGAAATACTTTCGGGAAGGAGTTTACGTGCCTTGGATGTTGCTAAGTGGTTTTCAGGAATGAAGATGATTGCGCTGATGCGTGGATCGACTGTCAGCGAGATTGCATGCGCACTTGCTGGAGCTGGCAGATCATCGCTCCACGCGACGGTTGCGCCGCCATAAATAGCTGCCGCAACATTATCGGGATGGCCTTCCATCTCGGTGGCGATAGTCAACATCTCTTCAAGTGAGAAGAGTTGGTCTCCCCCTAAGACGAGGGAACGTGCCAACTGCAATCCACCCACAATCGCACTCGCTGAAGATCCGAGGCCGCGGCCATGCGGAATGACGTTGAGTTGGCGAAGTGCGATGCCGCGCGGCTTAGCATCCATAAATTCAAATCCGCGCATCATCGCTTTGATAACTAAATTATTCTTATCGCGCTTAATTTCATCTGCGCCTTCACCGCTAACATCCACATCTATGACGGAGTCATCCAAAATTTGAGCTGCGTAGCGATCACGCATCTCTAGCGCTAGTCCAAATGAATCAAAGCCCGGCCCTAAATTGGCAGAGGTAGCAGGAACACTTACTTGAACGAGCGCTGCTTTAAAGTGATTAGCCACAGTAAACCTATGCCAAACCGATGGCGCGAGCTGCCACCGCAGCATCGACCGGAACTATTACGGGGGCGACCGCAGAATCGAGAATATGGCCAACATCTTTGAGGCCATTTCCTGTAACGGTAATAACGATCTTCTTACCTTTAGGGAGGTGACCTTGTGCCTGCTTCTTAATCAGGCCAGCAATTCCAGCAGCTGATGATGGCTCAACAAAGACACCTTCTTTTGCAGCAACTAATCGGTATGCACTCAAAATCTCGTCATCGGTAACAGAGTCGATCAATCCGCCCGAAGAATCGCGCGCTTCAATCGCTTGATTCCAGGAAGCAGGATTGCCGATGCGAATAGCAGTTGCGATCGTCTCTGGATTTTCAACTGGCTTTCCGAGGACAAATGGTGCAGCCCCTGCTGCCTGGAAGCCCCACATCTGTGGCAATTGCTTCGCTAGGCCATCGGAGTAGTACTCGCGATAACCCTTCCAATAAGCAGTGATATTTCCAGCATTGCCTACTGGCAAGACGTGGAGGTCGGGCGCATTTCCGAGCAAATCCACAATTTCAAATGCGGCAGTCTTCTGACCTTCGATCCGAAATGGATTAACTGAGTTAACGAGTGCAACGGGATAATTGTCGGAGAGCTCACGCGCCAAATTAAGGCAATCATCGAAATTGCCATCGACTTGAAGAATAGTTGCGCCATGCGCAATTGCTTGAGCTAATTTACCCATCGCAATTTTGCCTTGTGGGATCAGAACGACCGGAGTCATTCCCGCTTTTGTAGCGTAGGCGGCAGCTGATGCACTGGTATTTCCGGTCGATGCGCAGATAACTGCTTTCGCACCTGCTTCGGCTGCCTTAGAGATCGCCATCGTCATGCCGCGATCTTTAAATGAACCGGTGGGGTTGGCGCCTTCGACTTTGAGCCAAATTTCATTATCCAGCATCTCGGAGAGAACGCAGGCAGCGACCAAAGGCGTTCCACCTTCGCGCAGCGATACAACGGGAGTTTTCGCCGATACAGGAAGGCGATGGCGATACTCATCAATAACGCCAAGCCACTGATGTGTCTGCTTCTTAAAGAACTTCATCAGATGGTTCCTTCCACGCGGATCACGCTGGTCACTTGCTTAACGGTATTGAGGCTGGAGAGCTGCTTAACAGTTGCTGCTAACGCTGACTCTTTCGCTAAGTGCGTCATCACTATGAGCTCGGCATCGGGGCCACGGCCATCTTGGCGAACAGTAAGAATCGAAACATCATTTGCAGCGAAGACATTTGCAACGGAAGCTAGTACGCCAGGAATATCCTGAACATCCATGCGAATGGAGTAACGGGTGCTTGTTTTGTCGATCGATGCGATTTTGAGATGTGCGTAATCTGTCTCCGTAGGCCCAAGGCTGCCTTCAATACGATTTCGTGCTACAGCAACGAGGTCGCCTAAAACAGCTGATGCTGTTGGGGTGCCACCTGCGCCGCGACCGTAGAACATAAGTTCGCCGGCAGATTCACACTGGACGAAAACGGCGTTAAAAGATTCGCGTACTGCGGCAAGTGGATGGGTGCGTGGAATCAATGTGGGGTGTACGCGAATGGTGAGCGATTCATCTTCGTTGACTTCAGCGATGGCTAGGAGTTTGAGCGCAAAGCCCATCTCTTTAGCGACAGCCACATCGTCAGCGGTGATCTTGGTAATTCCTTCGCGGTAGACATCTTTATCGGTGACATCAGTGTGAAAGGCCAAGCCTGCCAAAATCGCAGCTTTAGCCGCTGCGTCAAATGCTTCAACATCTGCTGTGGGATCGGCTTCGGCGTAGCCGAGCGCTTGCGCTTCGGCGAGCGCACTTTCAAAGGTCGCACCCGTCTCATCCATCTTGGTCAGGATGTAATTGGTAGTGCCATTAATAATTCCCATAACGCGTTCAACGTGATCGCCAACCAAAGATTCAGCCAATGGGCGAAGAATGGGAATGGCGCCCGCCACCGCAGCTTCATAATAGAAATCCACATCGGCTGCATCTGAGGCATGGAAGAGTTCGCCACCATGTTTAGCGAGCAGCGCCTTATTGGCGGTCACCACAGCTTTGCCATTTTTCATGGCATCCAAAATGAGTTGGTGCGCTGGCTCAATGCCGCCCATAACTTCGATGACCAGGTCGATTGATGGATCTTCGACAATTGAACGAGAATCGGTAGTAAAGAGATGAGCGGGAATTCCGGGGCGATCAATGGTGGTGTCACGGACGGCGATACGCACTAATTCGAGTCGGGCACCAGAGCGGGCAGAGAGGTCATCGGCGTTTGCTACCAAGAGGCGGGCAGTCTCACTACCAACGACTCCACAGCCGAGCATGCCTACGCGTAGGACTTTCTCAGATTTCACCGGGGAGTTCACTCCCCTATTCTCCACTATTTTTCTGGTGCCTTGTGACTTATTTGATGGTGCGTGGAGCCTCAATGACATCAAGGGCAAGTAAATCTGCTTGAGTTTCGCGGCGGAGAATGGTCCGGGCGCTCCCATCCTTGACTGCCACTACAGCAGGGCGGCCCACATGGTTGTAATTGGAGGCCATCGACCGGCAATAGGCGCCAGTGGCAGGGATTGCCAGAATGTCATCTGGACCAATATCACTCGGCAAATCGATTTCGCGGATCAAAATATCTCCCGATTCGCAATGCTTTCCCACCAGTCGGCTAGAAGTGAGCGATGCCTTTGATTCTCGATTGGCTAGCAGCGCGGTGTATTCGGCGCCGTAAAGTGCAGGTCGAATATTGTCACTCATTCCACCGTCGACGGCGATATAGCGGCGTGAACCCCCGTCATCGAGTTCGACATTCTTAGTTGTGCCAACCGTGTAGAGAGTTGTGGTGGTCGGCCCCACAATCGCCCGGCCTGGCTCGATTGAGATCCGTGGGATAACCAAATTATGTGCGGCGCATTCGCGCGCTACGACTTCTGCCAATTTCGCCATCATGAGATCGGGATCCATGGTCGCTTCCCCTGGCAAATAGGCAATACCGTAGCCACCACCTAAATCAAGTTCGGCAAGTTCGGTGCCAAAGTGATCGCGGAACCGGGCGAGCAAAGCGATCAGACGAGTAGCTGCTAATTCAAAGCCATCGGTAACAAAGATCTGTGAACCAATATGTGCGTGCAAGCCTGATAACTTAATCGCCGAAGCCGCTTGCGCCATTTCAATCGCTTTCCATGCCGCTCCACTTGCAATCGAAAATCCAAATTTCACATCTTCATGGGCGGTAGAGATAAATTCGTGGGTATGGGCATCAACACCTGGCGTGAGGCGCAGGAAGATTTTCTGAATTTTACCGAGGGACGAGGCGATTGCCTGAATGCGCTCCAATTCAATAAAGGAATCCACGATGATCGCACCCACACCGATCTCGACGGCATCGGTGATCTCTTCAATCGATTTATTATTTCCGTGCACTTCTATGAGATCTACTGGGAAGCCCGCCGCCCGAGCTACTGCCATCTCTCCCGCAGTGCAGACATCAATTCCGATTCCTGCCGACATGACCCATTTTGCGACTTCAATACAGGTAAAAGACTTTGATGCGTAATAAACATTTCCAGCAGCCGTCCCAAAATGACGGTCCAGCGCACTCTTCCACGCTCTCGCACGAGCAAAGAAGTCGGCTTCATCAACAACATATAGTGGTGAACCAAACTCGCGGATAAGCGCTGCGGCTGGAATACCAGCAATCGATAGCTCACCATTTTCACATGTCGCATGTGTGGAGTAGACCTCAGGAAGAAATGTCATAACTACATCTTCTCCGGCGCACTCACACCAAGGAGCTCGAGACCATTTGCAATAACTTGGGCAGTAGCAGCGCACAGTGTGGCCCTAGCGCTATGCAGTGACGATGGCGTTTCGTCCCCGAGTGGCAGGACGCGGCAATCGGCATAGAAGCGGTGATAGACGCCAGCGAGTTCTTCGACATATCGAGCAACACGGTGCGGCTCACGGAGTTCGGCTGCGCTAGCAACGATACGTGGGAACTCTGCGAGGAGTCCCATTAATTCGCGTTCGCGTTCATGTTCGAGCAACTCACCATCGAAATGTGCGAGCCCGTAGGGGATAGAGAGATCGGTGGCATTTCGCAGTACGGCACAAATGCGAGCGTGTGCATATTGCACGTAGTAGACCGGATTTTCGTTGGTACGGCTTCGCAATACATCGACATCCATGACCATCGGAGTATCTACGGGGTAGCGGATGAGGGTGTAACGAGCAGCGTCCACTCCCACTTTTTCCACAAGCTCTTCTAAAGTAATCACTGTGCCGGCGCGCTTGGAGAGTTTGAGCTCCTCGCCATCTTCCATAATCTTTACAAGTTGGCCGATAAGAATTTCGATGTTGTATTCAGGATTATCACCCGCACATGCAGCGATTGCTTTCAAACGATTGACATACCCATGATGATCGGCGCCGAGCATATAGATAGAGATATCTGAGCCACGTTCGCGCTTTGAGATGTAATAAGCAGAATCCGACGCAAAGTATGCAAATGAGCCATCGGATTTAATCATCACGCGATCTTTATCGTCGCCAAAATCGGTGGTACGGAGCCAGGTCGCGCCATCGAGTTCGTAGACATGGCCTTGGGCGCGAAGGCGTTCTAGGCAATGCTGGAAGAAATCCTTCTCATACAAGCTCTTTTCGGAGAACCAGATATCAAAATGAGTTCCAAAACCATCGAGCACGCGTTGTTGTTGCGCCAATTGAAGTTGATAGCCAGCTTGCAAAAAGGCTGCATCTGAATCCAATTCCGGAAGGTCTTTATACTCGGGATGCGCAGCAACAATCTCTGCTGCGATATCGTCAATATAGGCGCCGTGATAACCATCTTCGGGGCGGGGCTGTCCGAGGGCGGAAGAGCGAATAGATTTTCCAAAGAGCGCCATTTGATTTCCACGATCATTCACATAAAATTCGCGAGTCACTTGTGCGCCAGCAGCGCTCAGCACTCGACCCAACGCATCGCCGACCGCAGCCCAGCGAGTATGTCCCAGGTGCAATGGACCGGTGGGATTGGCGGAGACAAACTCTAAATTGATCGCTACGCCTGCAAGGGCATCGCCATGTCCAAAGGATTTTCCGTGCGTCAAGGCACTTGTAATAACTGCCGCCTGGGAACTCTTAGCAACAGTGATATTGATAAATCCGGGACCGGCAATATCAACTGCCGAGATCGCTGAATTCTCTTTGAGTGCCGCAACAATTAATTCTGCAACTTCGCGGGGCGACTTTCCTGAAGGTTTGGCTAGGGCAAGTGCGATATTGGTCGCGTAATCGCCGTGGTCGCGGTTCTTGGGTCGCTCTAATGTGATCTCGGTAGGAAGTGGGCAGCCCAGCTGCGCAACAGCCAGTGCATCGAGTACTGCTGATGCAATCTGATCCTGTACGGCGCTCATGCGAGAAGGTTAGCGTTTACCACCGCTCCCCCGCTCGCGTTTGGAACTTTGCGTCTCGTGCCTTAACCTTGGGGTGCTACACCCGCGGGAGTGGTGAAATGGCAGACACGCAGGTCTTAGGAACCTGTGCTTCGGCGTGTGGGTTCAAGTCCCACCTTCCGCACAATAAATGCAAGGCGATGGCCGCCAGGTAGGTAATTGCTTATTACGAGTTAATTGCTTGCTTGGCCGCATCGTACGCAGCTTTTGCTGAATTTAAACTAGCGCTCAGCGCCTGAAAAATTTGATTATAACTTTCCCTAAAAGTCTGCTTGGCAAGTGCGATCGCAACTTTATCTTTACCAGCGGCAAGAATCGATTGATCCATCACTGATTTAGCGTCCGCCACCGCGCGAGAAAATCCCGCACGAGCGTTTGCAACAGCATTTGCGTAAGACGATTGCGCAGCAGCGAGCGCTACTTTTTGATCCGGCGTTAATCCCACCCTCTTGCTTGATGCGGGCGAGGCTGAAGCGGTCGGTGAATGTGAAATATGCTTGGTATCGGCATGAGCAGGAGTAGCCAAGAGCGCAGTGCAGGCAATGCATACTCCTACAACAAGTAGGTTGAGGCGACTCGATTTCATAGACCTATCTTCTCACGATTACGCGATCTTCACTCACTCAGTCTCTTCACAGTAAACACAAGTGCGCCAGGCATAACCGCCCATTACTCTTACACAATGCTTGGCACCCGGCGCTATCTTCGCGGAGCACTTACGTGTTTGGCGAGCGCTGCAATCGCCTCGTTATCCCTCTTGCCCATACCCGCTGAAGCCTCCTCGTCGATAAAAGGTTTAACCATCCTGCACATTCCTAGCCCCGAGAAAGATTTCCCCATCCGCGATGTCTACCAATGGATTCCCGATATTGGTACAGGTGATGTCAATACTCTTCCGGTCGTCTACCTTTTACATGGCTGGCCCGGCTCCCCACAATCGATGGTGAGCGGTTATGTCGCTAATTTACAAAGGGCTTTTTCAGAGGGCGCTCGACCTTTCATTGCGGTTTTTCCTGACGGAAATGCCAAAACTCACCTCGATTCAGAGTGGGCCGATTCAGCTGACGGTAAGGCAATGATCGAAACGTGGCTTACTACCCGAGTTATCCCCGCAATCGAAGGATCGCACGTGCGCACCAGACAGATGCGCGCGATTTCAGGTTTCTCCATGGGTGGCTACGGCGCGGGCATTATTGGGTTACACCACCCTGAACTCTTCTCTCAAATTGCCACTATCTCCGGCTACTTTGTCGTCGATGACCTCACAGGTGCTTTTAGTACAACCAAAAAAATAGCCCTCCAAACGCCAACAAATTATTTGTCAGTGGCAAAAAATTTCCGGTGGTTTATGGCCGAAGGAAGAGATGACTACACCCATCCCATTCGCGGACAAGCAATGAGTTGGTCTGCCAAACTCAAATCCATGAAGGTAGCGAGCACGGTTGATATTGCTCCTGGCGGTCATTCATATGTATTCGTGGCAAGTGTCATACCTACCCTCGTTAAATGGCTAGTGTGGCCACAAGTAACAGCGCCCGTACCTGTAATAGATACGAGCGTTGTAACTCCCTAAGTATTTCTATTTTTGAGAGCGATACCAATTGCGCCAAATGAGTCGATGCATCTAACGCCTCCTTCAGTGAGGGGCCAACTGCCAATCACTTACTCGCGAGGTTACTCAGGTGCCGAAATCAAGAAAGGTTATTGGTGAGTGCTGCCACTCCTTCGTACCCTGAGATTTAGGAGTGAACTATCTGAAGTGCAGCCTTCTCCCGAGCCACTTGCGCCTTATAACTATCGATTGACTTCTTCTTTGCCGCTGCGCTCCAACCCAAATATGGCGCCATTAATTGTGCAATCTCATCGACAAGGGAAAGTCCAAAATCAGAAGTCTCGATCGCAATCCGAGTGCGACGAGAGAGGATGTCATCCACGTTTCGTGCGCCTTCATGAGTGATGGCATAAGCAACTTCTGCGCGTAGATATGGCAAATCCTTGGTGAGGGGCTTTGCCAACGACTTATCGGCTTCGATCAGTTCGGCGATATCTTCGATTTTGCTGCCATAACGATCAAGAAGATGAATGACTTGATCCTCGCTGAGTTTCATTTCATCGGCTATCAGAGCGGCGCGATTTATCATCGCCTTGTAGCCATCGGCGCCCAGAATCGGAATTTCCTTTGTAGGTGATTCTGGAACTGAGCGCCGAATGTCATCAGCGGCGGCATCAACTGCATCTTGCGCCATGACGCGATAGGTCGTGTACTTGCCGCCCGCAATACTGACAAAGCCTTGCAATGGGTGATCGACAATATGTTCACGCGAGAGTTTGGTCGTTGGTGAATTGCTCTTGCGTGTAACCAAGGGGCGAAGTCCAGCATAGACACCCAAAATGTCTTTTTCGGAAATTTTTGGAGTGAGAACTTTATTTGCTTGATCCATGATGTACTGCACATCATCGTGATCGGCGAGTGGCTCGCGTGGATCACCTGAGTACTTAGTATCAGTTGTTCCTACGAGCCACTTATCGGCCCACGGAATAATAAAGAGAACGGATACTGCCGTTTTAAGAATGACACCTGATTGGGAATTGATGGCAGATTTGGGAAGTGCGATATGAACGCCTTTGCTCATGGTGACGTGATAGCCCGGGGTTATTCCCAGGGAATCATGAATGGAATCGGTCCATACTCCGCCAGCCAAAATTGTTACTTTTGCCGAGACGTTAATCTTCTTTTTGCTTGCATTATCAAGAACAACGGCACCAACAACGCGGCGACCCTTTTTGACTGCTTCGAGATAACTTACGCCGGTAGCAATGACCGCTCCATGGTGAGCTGCGGTACGTGCAATAGTCATGGTGTGCCGGGCATCATCCACTTGTGCATCAAAATATTGAATTCCGCCCGTGATGAGATCAACACGAAGTGATGGGGCTATTTCATGAAGACGCTTTTGGCTCAAATGTTTGTGATTCGGTAGCGCTCGCTTAAATCCACGAAGCGCGTCATATAGAGCTAATCCCGCACCCACATATGTTCGCTCACGAACTTTCTCAGTCAGCGGGTAGATAAAAGGTACGGGTTTGACTAGGTGCGGAGCCTGAGTCGTAACCATCAATTCACGCTCTTGCAGCGCTTCACGCACCAATTTGAAATCGTATTGTTCAAGATATCGAAGACCACCGTGGATCAACTTGCTCGAACGAGATGATGTGCCCGAAGCAAGATCTTCGGCCTCGACCAGCGCCACTCTCAGCCCACGGCTAGCGGCATCTAGGGCGATACCGGTGCCGGTTACTCCCCCGCCCACAACCAAGATGTCGAACTCTTCGCTGGCCAATGACTTGATGGCAATTTGGCGTTGTGCTGG
>CAIXHZ010000059.1 GCA_903919375.1 uncultured Actinomycetes bacterium
AAGCGGTAGGTCGCCGGTTCAACTCCGGCCTGGGACACCAATTCAAAGCCAAGGTAATTGGTCTATGAAAATTACGCAGTTGGTGCAATTAATTAGCGCTTAAGCGAAAATAACTGTTCGAGTCCCTGCGATAAAGACTCGATCTTCAGCATAGAGGCGCACTGCCCTTGATAGGACGCGGCGTTCGATGTCGCGTCCGAGAGAAATCAGGTCTTCAACGCTTGCGGTGTGGGAGACATGAGCTACATCTTGTTCAATGATGGGACCCTCATCGAGGTCTTCGGTAACAAAATGTGCGGTTGCGCCGATGATTTTCACGCCACGTTCATGGGCCTGGTGGTAAGGCTTTGCGCCTTTAAAGCCGGGCAAGAACGAGTGATGGATATTGATAATGCGGCCCGAGAAGGTGCGGGTGAATTTCGCTGAGAGAATCTGCATATATCGAGCAAGAACGATGAGGTCGATTCCTAAATCAGCGACCAACTTCTCCACTGATTCTTCGGCGATCTCTTTCGTCAATGACTCGATCGGCAAATAGAAGAAGGCAATGCCATGCGATTCGACGAATTCGCGAAGGCTCTCGCGGTTAGAGACGATGGCGGGAATTTCCACCGGCAGCTCACCGAGTTCTTGGAGATAGAGAAGATCTCGCAGACAATGGCTTTCGGTCGTGACCATCACCAACGCCCGCTTCTTGGCAGACGTCTCGCGCAGCGAAATCGTAGGGGAGTATTTTGCTAGGGCGTCATCAAATATTGCGCGTGCTTCGGATAATGGCTTGGCACTCTCAAAGCGAGTACGCATAACGAATTTTTGAGTAACTGAATCGGTGAACTGTTGATTCTCTAGGATATTTCCGCCGCACTCCAAAATGGCGTTGGTCATCGCATAGACAATGCCAGGTTGATCAGTGCATTGGAGGGTAGCAATGAGATCCATGCCCTGAGTGTAAGGCAGAGATCTCGTTGCCGAGATTAAGTGATTTCCTAGTGCGAAATAGTAAATCGCTTGAGTGCATTCGGTGCCCACCAATTGCGCTCTCCGAAGAGACGCATCAGCGCCGGCACTAAGAGTCCACGGACAATAGTGGCATCCAGGATAACTGCAAAAGCCACACCAAAACCGAGGGTCTTGATATTGGTAACTCCGCTGGTCACGAAGGCAACGAATGCAATCGCAAGTAAGAGTGCAGCTGCAGTAATGATCCGAGCGGAACGCTGTAAGCCAGTGGCTACCGCATCTTCATTTCCAAGGCCGGATTCGTGTTCTTCTTTAATGCGAGAGAGCAGGAAGACTTCGTAGTCCATGGAGAGACCAAAGGTGACAACTGAAATCAGAATGACCATAGAAGTGTCAATGGTGTGGGTATTGGTAAATGATCCGACCAACCAAGTCAGATGTCCTTGAATAAAGATCCATGTAATGGCGCCCATCATTGCCGCGAGCGACAGGACGTTGAGGATGACCGCCTTAATCGGCAAGATGATTGAGCCAGTAAAGAGGAAAAGCAGAAGTAGAACTCCAAGTGCGATCCAACCGAAGGCCCACGGAAGTGTCTTGGCGATTCCACCTTGGGTATCGGTGTAGTCGGCGGCGACGCCACCTACGAGAAGTCCTGCCGGCGCAGGAAGTGCGCGAATCTTCTTGATGAGTGCTTCTGCTTCATTTGTCCGAGGATTCATGGCATGAACTGCAGTAAAGCGAGCGGTTGTGCCAACAATTTCCGGTGATGTCACGCGAACGATTCCGGGTAGTGCTGAAACAAAAGATTCAAAGTGTTCGATTTCTACCGCTTTATTTGAACCGTTGGGAATCACAAACTCAATCGGGTTACCTTCTTGGCCAGGGAAATCAGTGGTGGCCATAGCATTTGCGATTGCAATGGGCGATGAAGCTGGCATAACGCGAGCATCGGCTTGCGAGAAGACAATATTGCGAATCGGTGAAGCAATCACAGTCAAGACAGTGAGTGAGAGAACCACAACTGCAACTGGTCGTTTCATAACAAAACGCGCAGTCTGAGACCAACGTCCATCAGCCTTAGGAGTGATGGCGCCCTTGCGAACAACGTACTTATCAATACGGGTGCCGATCAGAGCAAGAATTGCTGGGAAGGGAACTAGTGCAGCAAAGATTGCCATAGCTACAACGCTCATACCGGCATAGCCAAATGACTTGAGGAACATTAGTGGGAAGAAGGTCAATGAGGCCAAGGTGATGAAGACAGTTATGCCGGAGTAGAAGACGGTCTTACCCGCTGTGCGAACGGTATTCACAATCGCTTCTTCTGCATCTTTGCCGGCATGCAATTCTTCACGGAAACGATTAACCATGAGGAGTGCGTAATCAATACCTAGCCCAAGGCCCATACCAGTAATCAAATTGAGCGCGAAGATACTTACTCCCGTGAAGAGTGAAATGAGGTAGATAATTCCCAGCGAGCCAATAATTGAGGCGAGTGCAACAATCATGGGAGTTGCACTAGCGATGAGGCCACCGAAAACAAAGAGTAAGAGCATGAAAATGATCGGAACTGAAATAGCTTCGGCAATTCCTAAATCTTTGGAGATCTTGTCGGAGAGGGCTGAGTTAAATGCCGCTATACCGTTAACGTAAACGCGCAGACCTTGGAAAGATCCTTCATATTTGCTTTCGATCAATTTACCCAGTGGCTTGGCATC